>QZAC01000106.1 GCA_003838065.1 Methanocalculus sp. MSAO_Arc2 | reverse complement strand
GCCAGCCGGATATCCCGGTGTGTAACAAAAAAGACGATTATTGCGAAGACCGGTATGAATGCAAGCGGCGGAAGCAGCATCAGCAGGTCCCGGAACCCGTCTAAAAGGAACCGCAGCAGAGCCGTGATGGCATCGAGGAGCCATCCGAGATTTGCTTCGATCCAATCGACAAGATCAGATACCCAGCTGCCGATCGGAATTTTAGGCAACAATTGGTTCACTCTCCTTTCGTGCAAGTGCTGAGAGAACCGATCCCCTCACAACGATCCCTTTCAGCCTGGTGTCCTGGTCAACGACTGCGAGCGGATACTTGCTCTCTGCAATGATCGGGATGATATCGGCAAGCGGGGTGTCTGTCTGGATCTGGGGCACTTCTTCGATGACAATCTGTTCGAGCGTGGTGTGGTCCTGCTTCACTGCCTCGACGACATCATCGATGGTGACGATTCCCTTCAGGAGCCGGTGCTGGGTCACGACAAAGAGGCTTGAGATCCCGTATTCTTTCATCAGCCGTGCCGCAAGACGCGGACCGCTTTTACAGGATATAACCGGATCGGCCTTTTTCATCACATCCTGTGCCGTCAGCACCCGGGTCATATCGACATCGGCGACGAACCGTTCGACATATTCGTTGCTCGGGTTCATCAGGATCTCTTCAGCTGTGCCGACCTGAATGATATATCCATCCCTCATCAGTGCAATGCGGCTCCCGAGCTTGAGGGCTTCATCAAGATCATGAGTGACAAAAATGACCGTCTTATTCAGCCTCTCCTGGAGATCCAGCAGTTCATCCTGCATATCCCTTCTGATGAGCGGATCCAGTGCACTGAACGCCTCATCCATCAACAGGATCTCAGCATCGCTTGCGAGTGCACGGGCAAGTCCAACCCGCTGCTTCATACCCCCGGAGAGCTGATCGGGCATGCTGTATTCGTTGCCTTCAAGGCCAACCAGCTTGATTGCTTCAGATGCCTTTTTGTACCGTTCTTCGGTTTCAACTCCCCGGATCTCAAGTCCAAACGCAACATTGTCCATGATCGTTCTATGGGGGAGGAGGGCAAAGTTCTGAAAAATCATTCCGATATGGTTTCTCCGAAACTCAAGCAGCTCTTCTGTGCTCATCGTGACGATATCGTTTCCTTTAATAACGATACTTCCTTCTGTTGGCTCGATGAGACGGTTTATGCACCGAAGGAGTGTGGATTTTCCACACCCCGAAAGGCCCATCAGGACGAATATCTCACCTCTGCGTACTTGAAACGAGACATCGGCCAGCCCGACCGTCTGTCCGGTCTTCTCCAGGATATTTTTTTTGGATTCTCCGGCTTTCAGCAATTCAAGCCCTTTCTCGGGCCTGCTCCCAAAAATTTTATATAAATCATGAACTTCTATCTGAACTTCTGGTTCTTCATCATTCTCCATCGAACACCTCCGACATCTGCACCGGGTCCTGAAGCCTGTTCTCCAATGATCTACAATCGTTTTGAGATGTTATAAGTATCATCGATTGTGATGGAAAGGACTGATCTTTCCTGTAACAGTATTCATGCAGACGAACAAGTTAAGTGTTTGGGATTTTTTTCTTTCAGCACGCCTTACATAATTTTTATACGCTCAATAGAACGATGAAAACAACAGTCATATCCAGTTCTTCGCCGGCCTGATCGGCAAATGCTTTACCCCTGGAGATACAACAATATTCCCATAATGGCACAGCAGAAAAAGACCAGAAAAAAACAGGAGATTAACTGGGCTAAACTCGGGGCGATTGCCTTTGCCGTTCTCCTGGCAGCTGCTATGGTGCTCTCTTTGCTTGGCACCGCATGGATTGGGAGCTTTCGTGCAGTCGAGCCGGGAGACAGTATTGTCATCGACTTTACCGTCTATGCGGATGAGGGAATTCCCATTCTGACAACCTCGGAGCGGGTCTGGACTTCTGCACCTGTCCCGGATGATCACCTGGTCTATCTTACCGGTCCAATCGAGGTGACGGCGGGATATACAACAGCAGAAGAAATGGTTCCAATTCCTCACCGATTTGGTCAGATACCTCCTTTCGCACTCTTAAATCCGGAATTCAAGACGATCGTCGAATCACCGATCGGACACCGGGAGCGTGACCAGATTACTGTACCGTTTACGTTTGAGACCCCGGATGTCGGGCTGGATGTAACGCTGAGTCCCCAGGAATTCCAGGATATTGGATATAGCTATGATGATGTCCGGGTTGGCGATCAGATCCTGCTTGGATTTGCAAAATCTCCAGAAATTCTCCTTGATGATGATGCCAAAAGTGAAAGCATGATACGACCCTCATATGTCATTGAAAAGACCAATGAGTCTGTTACGCTCAGGTATGGGTATTCACATGTTGTCATCACGATCAATTCAATCAGGTAACAGTCTATTTGTCTGGTAACTCATACGATCCAATACTTTTTTTATCTCAACCTCCAAGAGTTCCCCCTATGGCAGTGAGGATACTTTCATTTTATCAGGAAGGATGTATGGGTTGTCTTGAACAGGAACCGATTAATAATGAGGTTATGGAGACGATGTCGGTTTCAATCGAATCGATCAATGCACAGGAACACCAGGAATATATCAGCATGTATGGGTTGAAAGTGACCCCGACAACCGTCATCCTGGTCGATGACACCGTCGTCGAAAAGGTGGAGGGCCTTCTCCATGCTGATGATTTCTGTGATCTCCTGGAAAAATATCTATGATCGCTCTCCATAGATCCGTTTAATATAACGTGCTTCTGTATATGATCCCGGTTTTCTGATAACAGCCCCGTCTCTTTTTTTGATACGGGTGATCCGAAACATTCGCCCGCCAACAGACGTAACTTCTCCAACGGTATACACCGTTTCACCGTCAACAGTTTCGTACAGAGGGTAGGTGACCGCTCCTTTATGCAGTGAGGCACGAATAATAACCGTATCAATGACTCTTGTCCAGAGGCAGGTGATATCCCGTGCATACGCCTTCTTTCTGCGGGCATTGGCTATTTCGATACCTGTTACTTCAACTCCAAAGATATCATCTTCCACATCGGCAACGAATGTATCGCCAATGCTGACAGTATCGCAATCCAGCAGCTCGATCGTTCCCTGTGTGGACTCACCTTCATCACTGATGATCGATCGGATCGTAAGTACCTCTGGTCTGCTGATATTCAAACGATGAGTATGTCCACAATGCTGGCACTGCACTGTGGCAGGTGCCCCGTCACGAAGAATCTTATGGTCGTTCTCTTCTCCACAGGCAGGGCATCTGGCAGTAATCGACATACTCTATACATGTGTCATGCGAACATCATAAACCATGGAGATCAGAGAAGAACTCTATTGCCGTGGTCACCCACATATCACGGCCCGGCACAAGACAACATTTGAGGTTACATGCCATACCGATCTTACCCTGAAGGGAGACTGTATCATCGGGGTTTCAGCAGATAAGGGGGCATACGATCTTTCAGATGCCTTCTGTAACCTCCTTTCAGACAACTCGGCAATCCTGACCACCCGCCTCTCTGCAGGAGACATCATCTGCGAGATCCAGTCCAGGGGATCAGATCAGATGACCCTTGACCATCCAACCGATCTTGTCTGGCGCCGGAGCAACTATATCTGCGGACGCACCATCGGGATACAGTCAGATTATGTCGCACGCACGATACCCCGGGACCTGATCCGCACCCTTCAATCGGGATTGGACATGCATGTCCTCCTAATCGCGCACAAACCCGATGATCCAAAAAAACCACAAGAATATGCTATTCCTCGGTTAATTCCAGGATTTTGAGTTCGGCTTTGGTGAGGAAGTCCTCGCACCTGTTGATTAATTCGATTCCGTCTTTATAGAGCCTGATGCTCTCCTCTAAGGGAGTGTCAGGGTCTTCCAGCTTCCGTGCTATATCGCGAAGCCGCGTTACCATCTCTTCATATGTCTCTGTCATGGCGCACCTCGTGTATCATTGCATCCGCATCTCCGTCAGAGAGATATATGGTCACCAGATCACCTGCATGTATCGCTTCAACCGATCGAATCAACGCAGTGTCTTTAAAGAGAAGAGCATATCCCCTGCGAAGCGGTGCCCGTATGTCGGCAGATCTGATCTCTGTTGCAATATGGCTGATCTCTTTTTTTTCCATGGTAAGCCTGGATGCAATCCCTCTCTGAAGACGTTCAAGGAGCTCAGCAGTTGTCTGCCTCATATCACTGATCCGCCGCTCGATTCTCCTGCTGACAATCCTGAGTTTTATGTCCTCAAGGTCGCTCTGGAAGCGTTCGATTGTATCCAGGAGTAGTTTCTGCATCCCGGACTTCATTTCTGCATGTTCCCGGAGGAGCTGGGTTTTGTCGCACACGACCAGTTCGGCTGCTGCAGATGGTGTTGGTGCCCGAACATCTGCTGCAAGATCAGAGAGGGTGATATCTACTTCATGGCCGATGGCTGAGATAACCGGTGTTCTGCAGGATGAGATTGCCCTGATCACATCCGGGTGATTGAAAGAGAAGAGATCGTCGAAACTCCCCCCGCCCCGTGCAATGATGATCACATCGACCTTTCCGTCAATACGCCCAAGTGCTGCTGCAATATCTGTGTGGGCAAACTCTCCCTGGACCTGTGTCGGCGAGAGGATGAGATCAACTGGAAATCTGCGTGAAAGGATGTTTCTGATATCGTGCAGTACTGCACCTGTTTTTGAAGTGACCACTCCCACACGTGCCGGAAACGCAGGGATCGGCTGCTTGTTTGCCTCGTTAAAACAACCCTCTGCAGCAAGCTCTTGCTTCCAGCGTTCAAGAAGGAGATATTTTCCTCCTATACCGGCATATACCAGATTGTCTGCAACAAACTGGGTCTTGCCGTAAGGCGGGTAGTGATCGACATAACCGGTTACAATAACATCGGTTCCGTTCTGCGGGAGAGGTGAGATCTTCTCAGCTGCACGCCTCCAGATGACGCAGTCGATGGATGCCACACCGTCATCCTGCCTGTCTGAGAGAGAGAAATACATATGGCCGGATGTATGAAGACGAAAATTTGTCACTTCGCCGCGGACACGTATGCCACGCAGATCCGGCGTGTCAAGCCGGTCCCTGATGATGTGGGAGAGCCTGATAACGGAGAGGATCCCGGGATCATCATATACCAGGGTCGATTGTTCTCCTCCGGACATAAGAATCTATTTGTGGTTGGATGTGAAGAATCTGTGTATGCCACGAACCGGTGTCTCCAGCATGTTCTTCCATGAGTATGCGCTGAACTCGATCTTCTCCGGTGCATCTGCCTGTGGTCTGGATACCCTGGAATTCTGGCTCGAAACTCCTTCATTCTGGACAACCGGACGTCGGGTTGAGCAGCTTGAAGCCGAGATGAACAAACATCCCTCTCTTCTCCCGATAACCATCCATGCGCCGACGCTCGATCTGAACCCGATCTCGATCAATCCTGAAGTGGCGGCAGTTTCCATTGAATCAGCCTGCTCAGCAATTATGACTGCAGAACACCTCAATGCCCGGGTTGTCACCATCCACCCCGGGAGGAGGACGGCAAAAAGACCTCCCAGCATGGCGGATATGCACCGGTTCGCTCTCTTTATGGAGGCTGTTGAAGCTGTTTCACGTGGCCTTTCGGTTGCAGTTGCCATTGAGAATATGGAGCCACGGGTAAATGCTCTCCTCACAACCCCGGAAGCTGTAGCAGGGGTGCTTGATGAGTATCCGCATCTCTCGTTCACCTTTGATTTTGCCCATGCCAGCATGGGAGGTGATCTTGTGGTGGAGGAGTTCATCCGGCTCTGTTCAGATCGAATTGTGAATGTCCATGCAAGCCTTGGATCATCCACACTGATGCATTCTCCGATTGGACAGACAGGTACGATGGATGAACTGGCTGCCCTTCTTGTATCATGTGGGTATGATGGGCCGGTAATTTTTGAGATTGAAGACCTGCGCCTCCCCAACAGGCCCGGGTACCAGGAAAAATGTCTCCTTCTCTCAGAAGAGGTGGCAGCTTTTTGGAATGCCTGGAACAAACAATTACATTTATCTTTTCTGAATTCTATTGAATGATTGATACGAAAGGATCATGAACGATACTGCTTTACCAGGCGATAGTCCGGAGTGAGTGCGGATGGCCGCGGATGCACTTCATTTCACTCTTTTTTTTATCTGCCTCTTTCTATCCGGGTTCTTTTCTGGGTCTGAAGTTGCCCTGATAGCAATTACCAGGGCCAAGGTCAGAACGCTCCTTGCTGAAGGAACAAAAAGTGCCATTGCACTTGCCAGACTAAAAGAAAATACTGATCATCTCCTGATCACGATCCTGATAGGCAACAATATCGTAAACGTGTCTGCAGCAACGATTGCTACAGCAATAGCAATTGATGTCTATGGTGATGCCGGTGTTGGGATTGCAACTGGTGTTGTTGTGCTTCTGATGCTTGTTATCGGCGAGATTGGTCCAAAGACCTATGCATCGAAGCGTATCGAATCGTATGCACTTATTGTGGCGCGTCCCATTCTCTTTCTGGAAAAGATCTTCACCCCCATTCTCTGGCTATATGACCGGATCAGGAAGGCCCATACGAATGGTGCTGATGTTATGCATGTCGGTGTTACGGAGGAGGAGATTAAAGAGTGGATCGATGTTGGTGAGGAGAGTGGCGCCATTGAAGAAAATGAACGGGAGATGCTCCATTCAGTATTCCGGTTCGGGGATACAGCAGTACGAACGATTATGACACCCCGGCCGGATGTGATGATGATCGAAGATTCTAAGAGTCTTATTGATGCTCTTGATATTTTCCATAAGACCGGGTTTTCCCGCCTCCCCGTCTATCACCAGGATGCTGAAAACATTATTGGTATTTTAAATGTAAAAGACGTCTTCAGGACAGTACATAGCGGTGTACCTGATGTAACAATCTCCGATCTGGTCCACGATGTCTATTTTGTCCCGGAATCAAAGAAGATAGATGATTTATTGAAAGAATTGCAGTTTAAACAGGTTCACCTTGCCATCATCCTGGATGAATACGGGGTTTTTTCAGGTGTTGTCACGATTGAAGACATCCTTGAGGAACTCGTTGGCGATATCCTTGATGAATTTGATACAGAGGAGGAAGAGGTTCAGAAACAAAGAGATGGCGTTTATATCATTGATGCCCAGGCATGGGTTGAGAATGTCAACGAGGTCCTTGAGGTAGATCTCCCTCTCGAACCTGACAGATACGAGACCGTTGGTGGGCTTGTCTTTGCATATCTTGGACATATCCCTCATATTGGTGAGTCAATTACCCTGCCTGAGATCAACGGGCATCTTACGGTTATCCAGATGAGGGGCAGGCAGATCCTGAAGGTCAGGCTGACCCTTGAAAAACCACAGGCCAACTGATAATTATTATTGGTCTCTCCTGCGCATACATACTACCATGAAACGCATCGTCGTGCTTGCATCCGGCAGAGGATCAAACTTTCTTGCCCTTGCCAGGGACATCAGGGAGGGAAAAATTGATGGACGGTGCGTTGCACTGATAGTCGATCGAAAGGGGACACAGGCGGCGGTTCGGGCAGAAGAGTTTCACATACCGGTCTCTATCGTCGATTATAGCTGTTATCCTTCAAAAAACGAGTATGAAGAGGAGCTTGTAGCAACAATCAGGTTATATGCGCCCGATCTTATCGTGCTTGCCGGGTATATGAGAATTCTTGGTGCCGGTATCATCAGGGACTATTCAGGGAATATTATGAATATCCACCCCTCCCTCCTGCCTGCATTTCCCGGTCTCAATGCCCAGAAACAGGCGATTTTGTATGGGGTGAAGGTATCCGGCTGCACTGTTCACTTTGTTGATGAAGGCACAGACACAGGCCCGGTCATCCTCCAGCGGTGCGTGCCGGTAGCTGATGACGATGATGAGGAAAGTCTTGCAAAACGTATTTTATCTGAGGAGCATCGTGCTTTTCCAGAAGCAATAGCACTTTTTTGCCAGGACCGCCTGAAGATAAGAAACAGGACTGTCATCATACTCCCCGATGTCGGGCCCGGGACGACAGGAGGCTCCCTCTGATATGCGGGATAAAGAACGTATCAAAAATGGAAAGAAAATTGCCCGGGAAAGAATCGGGATCCTCGTCCATATCGCTGAAGAATGGGTTCATCTTGATATAGCATTATCACGGCGATGTATTGCGCTTGCGCGGAGGATCGCAATGAAGCACAGGTTGAGGATACCGAAGAGGTACAGGAGGCAGTACTGCCGCAAATGCCATGTATTCCTGGTCCCGGGATATACCTCCCGCATCCGAATACAGCATGGAAAAGTGATTGTCACCTGTCTTGCATGCTCTCACAGAATGCGCTATCCGGTGGTGAAGCAGAATACCAGATAAATATGATAGATCAGCCATTCAGTCGTTAAAACCGACGATCTGGGTTGGAAAGTGTGGTGTGACAGAGGAGGTTATCCATGAAGCCCGCTCCCAGCTTGAAACACGGGGGGTCATCAAGATAAAATGGCTGAAGAATGCCGAAATGGATCCAGGAGCACTTGCAGCTGGAACCGGTGGAGTGGTTATTGACATCCGAGGCCGCACGATGGTGATAGCAAAGAGGCGTGGATAGCTCAATTCGTACCTGTCATCCACAATGTCGGGATTGCCAGGGTGTTGCAGGTACCTGCTGAGCTGTCATATCGAGCCTCGAAATTTATATCAGCTTATCAACCATATACGTAAAGACTGTTAGTGAACCACAGCAGTGAGGAAACGGCAATGACAACAGTATTTGATATCCCGGCCGAACTCTTAATCAGGAAGGTTGCAGAGGACCTCAAAGATATTGATGTGATCCAGGCGCCTTCATGGGCAGAGTTCGTGAAAACGGGAGCTCATAAACAGATGCCACCTGAAAACACCGACTGGTGGCATCTTCGCGCAGCTGCAGTGCTGCGGCGTGTATATGTCGACGGCCCCGTCGGCGTAGAGAGAATACGGACCGCATATGGCGGAGCCCAGGACCGTGGATCGAAACCCTACCGTTTCCGCAAGGGAAGCGGATCGATCGCGCGGAAGATCTTCCAGCAGCTGGAAGCAGCCGGCTTTCTTGAGAAGGTTCCTGGCGGAAGGCAGGTATCGCCTGCAGGACGTTCATTCCTTGACCGTGCTGCATTCAGCCTCAAATCAGAGGTTATCGCTATAGCGCCAGAACTTGAGAAATACTGAGGTGATGGGTACATGGGAGACGACGAGTTGGATGAACTCCGGCAGAGGCGGCTTGCCCAGATGCAGCAACAACAGTATGCTGAACAACAGGAGGCGGAAAAACAGCGCCAGGTCGAACAGCAGATACAGATGGTGCTTATGCAGGTCCTCGAGCCGAAGGCACGCGAACGCTTGAACACCATCAAACTGACGAAACCTGACTTTGCACGAGCCGTTGAGCATCAGATAGTGATGCTGGCCCAGCAGGGTCGACTCTCAAGTACAAAGAAGATAACTGACGAACAGCTCAAACAGCTCCTCTCTCAACTGGTGCCGCAGAAGAAAGACTTCAATATCCGAAGGGTAGGATGAAAGTGGGTTTGCTCTACAGTGGTGGCAAGGACAGTTCCTTAGCCGCCATTCTGCTGTCGCGGGACTATACGGTAGAGCTGAACACTTTTGTCTTTGATCCCCTGCGGGAGGTTCCGGAGGTCGCGGCGGCGGCAGAGGTCCTGGGTTTACCCTGGAGAAAACAAACCTTTGCGTCAGGTTTTATTGACGAGGTCATCGGGATGCTTCATCGGTGTGGGTATCCAAACGATGCTATCAATGAGATCCACCGACGGTCCCTCTGTGCGCTTGCACAGGAATATGAGGTGGTCGCCGATGGGACCCGGTTTTTGGACCGGGTACCAATGCTTGGCCCGGCTGAGGTGCAGAGCTTTGAAGACCGGATGGGGGTTTCCTATATACGCCCCCTTCTTGGATATGGAAGGCGTGAGGTTGAGCGTCTGGTTGGACGGATGCTCACCGTTGCGTATGGTGAGACGTCAGGCATCCCAAATGGTGATTATGAGCGCGAGATCCGTGATGAGATGACGCGGCGCGGCATCGACTGGTCCGGTATCTTTCCTCGGAATCACCGGCAGTCTCTCGTTACCGGGAGAATAATACGAGATCAGGTTGGTGAATATTCATGAGCAAACTGACAAAGGGTCGAAAGATCCGTATGGGAAAAGCCACCCAGCAGAACCGGAGGGTTCCGTCCTGGGTCATGATCAAGACGAAACGTGCGGTTGTATCGCATCCAAAGCGGCGCAACTGGAGGCGCAGCACTCTCAAGGTGTGAGCAATGGTTGAAACAGAGAAGGAACAGATCTACATCATACCGCTCCGGGACACAAAGCGTGCTCCAAAATGGAAGCGGTCAAAGGTTGCAATAAAGGATATCCGGAAATACCTCGAGAAGCATATGAAGAGCGAGGATGTGAAGCTCGACCGGAGCATCAATGAGAAAGTATGGGAACGGGGAGGCCAGAACCCTCCGGCGAAGATCCGCGTCCGCGCAATACGGTTCTCAGATGGCCAGGTCCAGGCAGAACTTGCCGGGGAATGAGATGAAGTATACCCTGTCCCTCAATGGGGATCCGAATATCGGGGTTTTTGGTCGCGCATTTGAGGATATTGCGATCCTCCCTGAGACAGTACCGGATGACTATGCCAGTGCAGTAGCAGAGATGCTGGATGTTGAGATCATCCCAATGTTTCTCCAGGGCACTTCCATCATCGGGTCCCTTCTCACCGGTAATAGCCGTGGAATGGTTGTATCAGGTTTGATCAGTGCAGACGAGCGGCAGAAGCTTGAGGAGTACGGGGAAGTGCTTCTTCTGGATGAGACAATGAATGCCGCAGGCAACTGTATCCTTGCAAATGACGAGTTTGCACTCGTCCACCCCGGGATGCCTTCAAGGCTTGCTGACCACATTGGTGAGTTTCTGAAAGTCCCGGTTGAACGGATGCAGATAGCACAGATTCCAACTGTCGGCATGGCAGCAGCTGCAACGAACAAAGGAGTTCTCCTCTCCTCACGGGCTACCCAGCAGGATATCGACCGTGTCGAGGCGCTCACAGAGCTTCCTGTTGGATGTGGTTCAGTCAATATGGGTTCCATATTGGTCGGTACAGGAGTTCTCGCGAATTCAAAAGGATTTATTGCAGGCAGTATGACGACCGGTTTTGAACTGGGGCGAATGGAAGACGTCTTTGGATTACTACGGTGAAGTGTTATGGAGTTACCAGAGTTTGAAGTACGGGGTGTGATGAAGATCGGTGATGCATGGAAGCCATACATCAAGGTAATCGCTGCACCAAACGAAGAACAGGCAAGAGAACGGATCTATACCCTCATGGGAAGTAAACACCGTCTCAAGCGAAGATTAATCAAAATTGAGAGTGTAAAGGGTGTCAATGGCGAGTACTAGCAACACTCCGACAGCTGAACAGGAGTTCCAGACACTTCAGCTGTACCTGAATGAGTATAACCAGCAAATTGAACTCTTCTCCCGGCAGTTTCAGATTGTCGAACAGACAAGGATGGAAATGATCGCTTCAATCGAAGCGCTCAAGGGTCTCAAAGGGACAACAGATGCCGTCTCGCTTCTTCCAATCGGCGGAGGTGCGGCTCTCCTGTCAAGGGTGATTGATCCTGATTCAGTAATTGTCTCTATTGGATCTGATGTTTCTGTCAGAAAGACAAATGATGAAGCAGTCTCTTATATGTCAGAGCGGATCACCGAGTTGGAAGCGCAGGCAAAGCGCCTTGCTGAAACACTCCAGAAACTCCAGGCTCAGGCGACAGAAGTTGGCAGGCGCCTTGAGCAGCTGTACCAGGCCGACCAGGCCCGGTATGCCGGACGGAGCTGATCGGGGAGCATGTTTGAAGGTCTGAAGAATAAATTACGGGATGTCCGAGCGAAATTTGGCACTACTATCGAAGAGAATATCCAGCAGACCCCGGAGATCCCGTCTGAGGAGGACACTGTCCAGAACAGCGAGGCCGAGAGGGCGCCATCTCCCGAGATGCCAAAAACCGGGTCCGTTGCCCGGACAAAGTGGGCAGAAGAAAAAATGCCTGCTGAAAAAGCTGGTTTTTTTACCAGGTTCAGGACATTTGTCACCGAACGTGAATTCATCCTGACCGAAAAGGACCTTGAAGAACCTCTTTTTGAACTGGAGATGATCCTGCTCGAGTCAGATGTTGCCCTTCCGGTAACAGATGCAATCATTGCACATATGAGAACATCTCTTGTTGGAACGCACAGAAAGATCCGACAGGATCCGACCGAGATAGTTACCAATGCTCTCAAAGCTGCCCTCAGGGAGGTGCTTGGCGATGGTCTTGACCTTCCAGACTATATCCGGTCCCATGATCGTCCGGTGAAAATTCTCTTCACCGGTGTCAATGGTACCGGAAAGACGACATCGATCGCAAAAGTAGCGGATTTTCTTAAACATGAGGGCTTCAGCATCGTTATCGGGGCCGGTGATACCTATCGTGCCGGTGCCATCGAACAGATTCATGTCCATGCAGATCGTCTTGGTATCAGGCTCATTGCCCACCAGGAAGGTGCCGATCCCTCCGCTGTCCTTTTTGATACGGTAGAGTATGCCCGCGCACACAGGATTGATGTGGTGCTTGCTGATACTGCCGGCCGGTTTCACAACCGCGCCAACCTCATGAGCCAGCTCAATAAGATCAGGCGTGTCATGAATCCGGATCTCATCCTGTATGTTGACGAGGCAACCGCCGGAAATGATGCGGTCATCAGGGCTGAAGAGTTTGAAAAAACGGTCGGGGCAGATGGAGTGATCCTGACAAAGGCGGATATGGATCCAAAAGGAGGTTCTGCTATCTCTATCGCATATACTATTGGAAAACCCCTGGTCTTCCTTGGTATCGGACAGAAATATTCAGATATTGTTCCCTTCTCGTCTGATCTCATCATTAATGAGATCATTGGAGATGATGCCTGATGCTTGAGTCACTCTCCAACTCGTTAAAGGATGCTGTCAAGAAACTGGCAGGCAAGGCAGTGGTCGACCGGGCCGCGGTTGAAGAGCTGATCCGCGATCTGCAGCGTGCCCTGATCCAGGCTGATGTGAATGTAAAACTTGTCATGCAGCTCTCTCAGTCCATCAAGAGGCGCGCTCTTGAGGAGGACCCCCCGAAAGGAATGGGGGTAAAAGATCATGTCCTCCGGATCGTCTACCAGGAACTCGTTGCATTGATGGGTCCTGAAGCCGAAATCTCCTTAAAACCACAAAAGATCCTGATGGCTGGTCTCCAGGGTTCAGGAAAGACAACGACAACAGCAAAACTCTGCCGGTATCTCCAGAGGAAAGGGATGAAAGTCGGGGCAATCTGCTGTGACAATTTCCGGCCTGGTGCGTTTGCCCAGTTGAAGACCCTCTGCCAGAAGATGAACATCCCGGTTTATGGTGATGTGGAGGAGAAAGATGCCGTCAAAATTGTGAAAGATGGGCTGATCTCACTCCGCGATGTAGAAGTCATCATCATTGATACTGCCGGGCGCCATGCCCTTGAGGATGATCTCATCCAGGAAATTATGGAGATTAACGTGGTTGCACAACCAACTCACCGGTGGCTGGTCATAGATGCTGCTCTTGGCCAGGCGGCACGTGACCAGGCACGGCGGTTCCATGAGGCCATCGGTATTGATGGCGTTATCGTGACGAAGATGGATGGGACAGCCAAAGGTGGCGGTGCTCTCTCTGCGGTGGCAGAAACCAGGTCCGGGATTGTCTTCATCGGGGCTGGCGAGACCATCGATGACCTGGAGCGTTTCGATCCTGATGGTTTCATATCCAGGATGCTCGGGATGGGAGATCTGCGAGCCCTGGTCGAGCGTGCCGAGGATGTAATGGAAACCGGGGATCTTGATGTCAATGCAATGCTCCGGGGTAAGTTCACCCTCAAGGATATGTATCAGCAGCTTGAGGCGATCAATAAGATGGGTCCGCTGAAACAGGTCCTCTCAATGCTTCCGCTTGGTAATATGAACGTTCCAGGAGAGGTCTATGATATTACCTCAGTGAAGATGGAACGGTACCGGATTATGATGGATTCGATGACCGATGACGAGATGGATGACCCCTCCCTCCTTGGAGCGTCACGGATCCAGCGGATTGCCCATGGGTCGGGTTCCACCGTTGATGAAGTACGGGAACTCGTTAAATACTATAAAATGATGCAGCGTGCACTGAAGGGGTTCAAAGGCGGCGGCCGGTTCTCGATGAACCGGTTTATGAAACAGTTTGGTGGGGACAGGATAGGATAAATGGTTCTTCTCCATATTTCTGAAGGCCATTCCTATCCAAAGGCTATCATACTACACAAATAGCCTCAAATCACTATTGTCTATTGTCTGAACAATGTTAATAAAAAAAATATATTTTGACATTCATACCAATGACTTCATCTTCAGGTTTTATGATTATTGGTGGTAGAAGAGTCAGAGACAAGGGGCCATGGTACGTTGAAGAAGGGCTACTGGTATTTGCGTATCAGATAACCCCCCACCGCCCGCTCTCCCGTCCGCAAGTACTCCGCAAGGGAGGTTGAGCCGGGTGGCCGCAGATGCTAGCGCGGTAGGGGCGGGGTTGCTCCGGGGGCTGCCAGAAGCAGATAAAACCCCGATTCCTTCTGAATCGCCTTTCAGGTTGCTCTGATGAGCAAGGGTTTATCAGCTCTGTCATCCTGTTCCCTTCGCTTGACCCCGCCCCCCGATACCCGCGCCGCACCTGCTTCAGTCACCCTCAATGATCCGGTTGTTGCATCGGGATCTCTAACGGGATCAACCCCACGTTCCTAAGAATTCAGGAAAAACCTGGCGATCAGAATGTTTGAGAAGAGTCTTCTTTTATCTGGTCTGTTTGATCTCCTGTCGCTTTCGACAGTATCCATGCCCGGTGATCCCTCTGCAGGCCTCTTCTGTGGGTCTTCCCTTTTGCGTTATAATCGATTGGGTTGGTCCTGTAATCTGGTAAAAAGGACAGCACGTTCCCCGAAGAGTTCAATTGTCATTGCAGGGTTATTGGCTGGCGTTTGCTGTGTGCAGGGCGTAAGCAGCAGATGGCCCGATTCAGCTGAGATAAAGACTGCAGGGAGGTTTTTTTGATTATCTCCATGCTGAAATGGAAATGGGATCAGCACAACATCGCGGGATCGATGGGTGCTCGTAATAATCACCGGTGTTTAAGAAAAGATGGCAGGTTTTATAGTCAAAAGTGACCGCACGACCCTTCCTGAAGTATTGCATATCTATTAAGCGGATGCGGATGAATAAATATGTGTATTTTTCCGGTCAGCGGCTATTGCTCCCTCCCGGAAGCCATTTGGAGTTTGTATGAAACGATTTGCGGTAATTGGACACCGGGCTGTCACCGATCCCGGGTTTTCCCTTAATGATATGCCCGGGAGTGCCGGCAGGATGGATGTACTCTGCCGGTGTGTGAATTCTTCCCTGTTCCTTTCACATGATTTACGACGTGATGTGGAATGCTATCTTATCCTGAAGGGTGGTGAAGAGAAGACGGTTCTCTTCAGTGGCGAACAGGTCCGTTCGCTAAACCCTGACGAACGGAGTGCAGGTGCATTGATTAAAAAGGCGCTTGCAAAAGATTGTGGAGATGAATTTATTCAGTCTTCTCCTGGCGTTTTTATCAGGCAGGGGGGGCTGATCCGTCTGCTTGAAGAGTATCCGTTTGCAGTACTTGATGAATGTGGAGCAGACATCAGACAGGTAGGTATACTTCCGGAAAATCTTCTTCTCTCAGATCACCAGAATTTTACTGAAGATGAGGACGAGTTGATCGCAAGCCTGTCCAGATGCTCTGTCGGACCTCTGGTGCTCCATGCCGATCATGCCATCACGGTATTTTTAAATGAAGCCGACCGGAGGGGGATATGAATAATCTTCTGCCACTGGTCGGTTCGATTCTTGAATATGGCCCGATATGCGATCATTGTCTTGGCAGGCTCTTTGCCAAACGTTCACATGGACTTTCTAACAGGGAGCGTGGATGTGCCCTGCGGATCGCCCATGCACTTTGGGCGAATGTGGCGTATACCCCCTATGAATCCGGGACCTGCTTTGTCTGCTCAGATCTTTTCACAGAGATCGATGTCTGGGCAGGCCGGGTAGCAGACGCCGTCTCCGAAATAGAGCACAAAACCTTTGTTATCGGGACGCGTGTCCCGCCGATGATGGCTGAATCCGAAGAGATGCTCTGGAGCGATTTTTCCCTTACCGATCCCGAACCCCTGAAGGCAGAGATGAACAGGGAAGTGGGAAAGGCGGTGGCAGCCATCACAGGAAGGCGGGGTGATCCGAAGAACCCTGAGGTGACGGTGATCTTAAACATTGGTGATGCATCGGTTGAAGTGCAGATTGCACCGGTTTTTTTTTATGGCCGGTACCGGAAGCTGGAGCGCGGCATACCTCAGACCCATTGGGACTGCCGCGCATGCCGGGGTGCAGGCTGTGAAGATTGTGGCGGATCCGGAAAACAATACCCGGACTCGGTCGAGGAACTGATCGGAAGGCCTGCCATTGACCTATTGAAAGCACAGGGAGCAACCCTCCATGGTGCCGGCCGCGAAGATATCGATGCACTGATGCTTGGCTCCGGCCGGCCGTTTATTATGGAGGTGATCGCCCCTCAACTCCGTACTGTTCATCTCTCTGATCTTGAATCAGCAATTAATGCCTCTGCTGAAGGTCGTGTTGAAGTGGTCATCAAACGGTGGACCGGCAGGCGTGAGGTGGAAACCCTTAAATCGCACAAAGCGCATAAAACATACAGGATTCTGGTCGATATCGAGGGCCATACCTCCCAAAACGAGGTCGAAAACGCTTTGAATGCCCTGAATGGGGCGGTGATTCGACAACGCACCCCGCGGCGCGTTTCACATCGGAGAGCAGATCTTATCAGGGAGCGTACGGTCGTTTCAATCGGGTGTCTGGGGGAGGAGAATGGCCGGTACCTGATTGAAGTAGTCGGCGAGGCCGGACTCTATGTCAAAGAACTCATTTCAGGTGATAATGGGAGGACATCCCCCAGTCTTTCAGAGATCCTTGGCATCCCTGCAATGGTAGTGGCATTAGATGTCATATCTGTTTGGGGAATGGAGGAGAATGGAGAAGAGTAATCATGGCACATCATAACGGTCCACGTAAAAAGACTCGATATAAGTTCAAGAAAGCACTCAGAGCACGCGGTCTCCCTCCGGTGACCTCGGTCATCCAGGATTTTGAAGAGGGACAGAAAGTGCATGTTGTTGTGGAGCCGAGTATCCAGAAGGGTATGCCTCACCGGAGGTTCCATGGAAAGACCGGCACAATCATCGGATCACGGGGACGTGCATGGGTCCTTGAGGTGAAAGATGGAAATGCGACAAAAGTCATCATCGCAAAACCGCAACACCTAAAAGCACAGAAATATTAATCAAAATATTCAGGTGTTTGACATGAAAGTAAAAGCATTTATTAGCGAGGAAAGGGTCACCCTTCCGGAGATCCGCGAGGTTCTCCTCAAGATTGAGGCAAATCGCCTTGAATCTGGAAAAGAGATGTCCTACGAGCTGAGGAAGAGCATTGAACATGTCAACCACCTTGCAAAGCTCTCTCCTGAAGCCTCGAAGACTCTTTTAAATGCATTGCTGGAACATGAAAAGATGAAACCAGAGATCGCATATAGAATTGTTAACCTTATGCCACGGAACAGGGATGAACTTCGTGCAATATATGCCAAGGAACGGTTCACCCTGACTCCTGAAGAGCTGGATGCGATCCTTGATCTGGTTTCTGCTCATATGTGAGGTTGATGGACATGAGAGCGGAGAAGAAAGAGAGTCAAGCGTTAGCGATTGATCTGCTTCAACATGGTCGGACAGATGATCCCCGCCCGATCATCAAGCGTGAACCCATTGTACAGGCGGTTGGTGTCGATCAGTTTAAACTGCTTGAGATAATTCCAAAGACGACCGATATCCAGATTCATGAACTGCTTTATATCGGAGATGGTGAGCGGCCAAAGGTTGAACGGGTCAAGCGGAGACTCAGATATGATGAACTCACCACGACTGCAAAACTCGAACTGCCCTATGCCATCGAGAGGATCGTCAGGGATAATGAAGAGCGTTTTGTTGGTTTTTTTAATAAATCGGTTCCTATCAGTCTGAAAATGCATATGCTCCATCTTCTCCCGGGTGTGGGGAAAAAAATACTCTCAGAACTCCTTGAAGCACGTCAGAAGAGTCCCTTTACGAGTTTTGAGGATATTCGGACCCGTATCAAGGCGGTACCTCACCCGGAACGAATGATTATCGAACG
>QZAC01000105.1 GCA_003838065.1 Methanocalculus sp. MSAO_Arc2 | reverse complement strand
GAGACCCTGAAGAAGGCACTTGACCGGGCAATACGGCAGGAGAAGGATGCCGGGGATCCGGTAGCGGCGATCTTCGGGGAGACGGCACACGGGGTGATGAAGGCGGTGGATCTCCTCTCGCAGAAGTATGACTATGTCGTGACGAATGTGCCATATGTATCAGGGGGTAAGCATGGTGATTTCCTAAAAGATTTCTGCAAAGAAAATTATTTTCATACAAAAAACGATATTGCTACGGTCTTTCTTGACCGTTGCTTTTCCTTCTGTAAACAAAGTGGTAAAATAAGCATGGTGATGCCCCAGAATTGGCTCTTTCTCCCATCATATACCAAATTCCGGGAATCATTAGTAAAGAAGGAAAAATGGGATTTAATTGCAAGACTTGGTCCCAAAGCATTTCAAACGCCCATGTGGGACTTTAATGTGCTTCTTCTTATTATGTCACATACACATGCACCTGAAGTTCACCAAATCTGCGGGCTTGATTTATCGGAGGAACGTGACGCTGCGGCGAAGGCTGAGGGTTTACTTGATGCTGAAGTGCAATGTGTGGGGCAAGCAGCGCAGTTGAAAAACCCAGGGTTAAAAATATCTTTGCAAAAATATATTATTAATTCAACTCTCTCAGATTTCGCGAATGTACATTATGGATCGAAGCCAGGACAGACATATCGTGTTACTAGATATTTTTGGGAGGTGACTTTTACTCAAACTGATGAGTTTTGGATGTTAATGGAGTCATCCCCATCGTCAAATCAGACATACTCCGGAAAATCTGAGATCTGTTATTCTCTAAACATAATAGATCAATATAGAATTAGAGAGTTTGGAGTAAGAGGAAGTGAAGCTTGGAATAAACAAGGAATAATAATATCAAAAATGAACAAACTTCCATTCTCGATCTACACGGGAAAATTTTTTGATAATAATACTTGCGTTATTTCTCTTAAGAGAGAGGAAAATACCCCTGCAATAATTTGCTCAATGGAGAAGGGGGATTTCCTAAAGTCAGTTCGATTAATTAATCAAAAATTATCCATAGAAAAAGAAACACTTGAAAATACACCATTCAACATTGACCACTGGACGAAAGTCGCAGAGGAGCAGTACCCCCATGGCCTCCCCGACCCCTATTCCGATGATCCCACCCAATGGCTATTCCATGGCCACCCCTGCGGCTCGGTCATCTGGGATGAGGAGACGAAACAGCTCGCCCATGGACCGCTCCGGACCGACGGCACCGTCCTCCATGTCGCCATCGCCCGCCTCCTCGGATACCGCTGGCCTGCGGAGACCGATTCTGGGATGGAGCTTGCGGCAGAGGCACGGGAATGGGTGCAGCGGTGCGATGCCCTGCTCCCATTCGCCGATGATGACGGAATCGCCGGTATCCCCTCGCTCCGGGGCGAAGGGCGGCTTGTGGACCGGCTGCGGTCGCTCCTTGCCGCTGCATACGGGACTGCCTGGTCACCTGATATGGAGAACGAACTCCTTCGGGCAG
>QZAC01000104.1 GCA_003838065.1 Methanocalculus sp. MSAO_Arc2 | reverse complement strand
TCACCCTGATGATCAACACCCGGACAAATGAGCCGGATGTGCTCTCCCACGAGGAGATCGACTGGGCACTCCCGCATGGGACGAGGATTGAGCTTGAGTTTGCGAGCTCTCTGGCTGCAAAGAAGCGGCTCCTTGAATACCTGAAATATACGTCGGTTGTCAACCCCCATGCCCGGTTCAGGATCGAGATCGATGGTGAGGGGACAACATTTGAGCGGGTCTCCGGGGAGGTGCCGCCCTGCCCGCAGTCGATCAAGCCTCATCCTTATGGGATCGAATTTGGGATTTTAAAGAGGATGGTGGCTGCCAGTGACGCAACAGTTGAAGCATTTCTCCAGGAGGAGTTTTCAAGGGTCGGGAAGAAGACGGCAGCTGAGATCCTGGCCCATGCCAACGTGGATGGGGCCATGGCGGCAGCAGCGCTTGGCCCCGCTGATCTCAAACAGCTCCTCATCGCGATGCAGGAGGTAAAGATCCCGGCCCCGCCTGCATCCACCTGCCTCTCCCCGATCGGAGAAGATCTGAT
Source organism: Methanocalculus sp. MSAO_Arc2 (assembly GCA_003838065.1). Classification (GTDB taxonomy): domain Archaea; phylum Halobacteriota; class Methanomicrobia; order Methanomicrobiales; family Methanocorpusculaceae; genus Methanocalculus. Next base: position 2,243 of record QZAC01000104.1, on the reverse strand, counting down.
CCTCTCCGGCCTTGAGAAGGAGTTTGCGCTCGATTTTGTGAAGGCACGGAGCCGGCCGCCGGGTGTCTTCTCGGGCCACTCGTTTGTGGTGGAGGCGGCAATCGGGTATGGCGGTCGTCTTGAAGCTGATGGTGCAGCCCGGATTTTACGGTTTGCAAACCGGGTGCCGTTGCTGTACCAGCAGGGAGCCTGTGCCATCACCCAGTCGGTTACTTCGGTGAACTGGAAGAGCTATGGGATAACGCAGTCCGGCCTGCCCCAGGGGCCGGTGCTGATTCTTGTGCATATCGCCTCGACCAATGTGCCGTTTACCAGTGAGAGCAAGGATGCGGTCGCCTCCATCCCCGAGATAGAAAAAGAGATCGTGCTTGCACTCCAGGAGCTTGGCCGTGACCTGAAGGCGTTTCTCTCCCGCCGGGACAGAAGCCGGATCGCAGAAGACCGGGCACGTGCGGTCTGTGCGATCATCCCCGATATCGCACACAAGGTTGCAGAGATTGTCGGAAAACCAGTGCCAGAGACCGCTGCAATTGAGGGGAAGATCATGAGGCGGGTGGTGGTGAAACGGGGGCTCCTTGATGGGAAGGTTCAGATCCGAATTGATAACCACACCACAAAACCAGTTGAACTGACCCTCTATGACATCTCAAATGATTCCGGGGAGGGGGCAACGGTTGCGCCGGACTTCTCAACAGAACTCGACGGCGAGGTGACGAAGTGCTGGCGGGTTTCAGTTGAGCCTGCTGGTTCATGGGTGACAGCGTATCCTGGTGCCGGCGGGGGGAGCCTGACGGTGCAGGGGATGGATGAGTCGCAGATGGTGGTGATGGATCTTCTGGAGTGAAAGGGGGGATCTGGAAGAGGGGTTTATGATATCAATTGAAAAGGACGATGATGGCTATTACGCCCATATACCAGCAGTCCAGGGATGCTATGCGCAGGATGACACCTATTTGGAGGCACTTGGAAACCTAAAGGAAGTCCTGCAGCTGATTCTTGAAGAGGAAGGAACAGATCGGGGTATAGGATCTAAAGAAACCAAACACGATTTCACTATGTAATCAATATGGGATTAGGACTCTATTCCTGCACAAACAAGAGCAGCCTTGATAGATGCCATCTCACATCTGATCTCATTTTTTTCTTGATTGAAAATTGACCACCTGTCTTTTCCGAGGGATGTGATTTCACCTCAGGTCTCTTTTCTGACCTCGAGCATCTGGTTCAGTTTTTATTGATCTTCTGATCCTGGTTCTGGATGCTTATTCCGAGTTTTCTATTCCTAGTATGGAAAAAAATGCCGATATAATTCAGCCACTCGCATATCTCTTGCTGTAGATCTCCCCTGATGATCTCAAAGTCGCTGTATGCTCCGGGGGCTCTTCCCATATGACAGTAAACGATTTGACAGCAATGGGCCGCTGGATAATATAATCCGGTTGATCAGGTCAAGCAGGTCTGATTCTTTCCCTTCTGCAACGATCTCCAACCTCTCCAGTGTCCAAATTTTTTACATATCCGGAGATATCTGTTTCAAATGTCTCATTGTAGACATACTCCCGATATCCAACCCCCTGAACCCGTCCCTTTGCTATGGCGACAAACCGTTTCATTGTTTCTACCTTGGAAAAAGAAAATAAAATCGTTTCTTCAGGCCGGGGATCAGGGATATCAAAATTGAGCGCTAATTACAGCAATTCTGCGTCATCTGAGTCGGAAGTTGCCTGAGTCGGAAATTGCCTGAATCTGAAGTTGCTTGAGCCAGAAACTTGTTCTGTGACTGACATAATCAACACAGAACGCACGTCAAAGGGATCATAGTCTTTCCTTCGTGGACTCCTGGATCTGCCTGGTTTCTGCTTTCAGCATAGCAAGTACCCTTGCATGCCTTGCATGCCTCAAGCCTTCGGCAAACTGCCGTATACCACCTGTTTTTCGCGCCATCAGACACTCATCTCTCCTCTATTCTCTATTCTCTTTCCTCTTTCCTCTCTTCTCTCTCTGCTCCATAGTGGGAGACTTCATACGTATCTGAATCATACTCATCTGTCATATGTCATCTGCCACCTGTTTCATACCCTCAAATCTTCACGTGCTCAAAACGCCCAGTACTCAACTCAACTCAACTCAACTCAATCCTTTCCCCACTCCGGCATCGGTGGCGAACCAGAGCGCCTCCCGGAAGCCTTCTTCGCCGTCTCAACCATATGCAGATATTCTTCCCTGGTCAGCGGGAAGTGATG
>QZAC01000103.1 GCA_003838065.1 Methanocalculus sp. MSAO_Arc2 | reverse complement strand
CCCTTCAGTTGCAGATCCGATCACACCAACTGCAGTTCCGGTGCGTTCAATTACCTGGATCACGCGGTCTGCTGCATCTGGGGGGACTGCGACAAGGAGTGCGTCGATTGATACTCCAAGGTAATCAATCCCGAGTGTGTCAAGGAGCGTGAGGATACGCGGGTTCACAAGGGCCCTGGTTTTGTCTTCTTCAATGGAGATCCTGCAGTCTGCCGTCTTTGCCATCTCAAAGACATCACCGCGGAGGCCCCCGTTTGTGACATCGGTCATTGCATGGATCTCTGGAAAGATGGGATCATTGATGAGTGCGTCGCATGCATGGAGAAAATTGAGGTTAATCGTCTCTTCAACATACTCTGCATTGCCAGAGTAGATGGCAGCGGTCGCGATGGTCCCGCCGCCGGATCCTTCCGTCATCAGGAAGAGGTCTCCTGGTTCAACCTTGCGGCGTGCGGTGACGTGATCGGCAACGCCGACGACCCCGACACAGCCGGTCATCCGGTCTCCGATCACCATGTCTCCGCCTATCCGCAGTGTTGATCCGGCGATGAGCGGAACGCCAAGAGCTTCTGATACGCAGGTAATACCGGCAGTATAGTCAAAGATCTTTGCAACATCACCATCGTCTGCAACATGAATATCTGATATGAGCCCGACCGGTGTTGCCCCCATCACGTAGACGTCGCGGAGGGTTGCCCGGGTTGCGTGGAAGCCTGCCAGAAACGGAAAATCCGAAAGACGGGAATGCATACCGTCTACGGTCGCAATGATGTACTGTCCGCCGGCCCTGACAACCCCGCCGTCATCCATCTCAGAGACGCCGACCGATGCACCGGTATCCCCGATGATCTCGGCAATTTTCCTGTGCGCATAGAAGTCGCCGGTCCCCCGTGATCCGACACCGAAATCACCCATTGAGACGCCTGATGGTTCATAGGTGAAGAGGTCGTCGGTAAGTCCCTCGGTGATGATGACCTCCTCGATTGCTGCTTTTGCAAACGCTTCTGCGTATTCGAAAGGAATGTCCTTTATCTCCAGGATCCGGTCGCGGAGGCGGGTGCAGAGTTCGGATGCCGGGGTGCCGGCCCTCCTCTGCCTCCGCACATATCCTTCAATATCCATACCGGTGGTGTTGATCGCGGATGGCAATAAATGCGTGATGCTGATTGCACGCAAGTGACGGGATCCCTGGTGGTCCTTCCCTGCCTGCGCACTGGTTATGTTCTGTTTCTGCATTCTGTTCTTTTGCTCCTGCTGGATCCTGATCTCCTGCTGCACCTGCTTACCGGCTTCTCCTCTCCACCAGTTTTCTGGTCGTATCCCTCTCCCTGCATCCTGGCAGCCAGTGCGGGAGATGATCACAAACCTGATGAAGGGTCGGGACAAGATCACTTCATATGTCCAGGGACACTTTGCTGTCAGTCTGTACTATCGCAGGATCTGACTCAAGCGGGGGCGCAGGTATCCAGGCCGATCTCAAGACGTTTGCTGCATACGGGTTGTATGGTCTCTCAGTTGTTACCGGGGTCACTGCCCAGAATTCCACCAGGGTTGCAGGGGCCTGGGTGCAGTCCGGTGATTCAGTTTCTGCGCAGATTGCTGCTGTCTGCGAGGAGTTTGCGGTGACTGCCTGGAAGACGGGGATGCTTGGGAATGCTGAGGTGATCGATTCGGTGATCGACTCGCTCCCAACCGGCGCCCCGCTTGTCCTAGACCCGGTCCTCGTCTCAACAAGCGGTCACCGGCTGCTGTCAGAGGATGCACTCTCGCTTTTAACAGGGGGTTTAATGCCAATGGCATCAGTGACAACCCCAAATATCCCTGAAGCAGAAGCGCTCACGGGACTGTCACCGATTCTGACACTTGATGATATGCGGGAGGCGGGATCGGTCCTCCTCTCCCTTGGTGCCGATGCTGTGATTATGAAAGGAGGCCATCTCAAAGAGGGAGAGGCAGCAGATCTCTATCTTGATGCTCGCGGGGAGCTCATCCTCTCAGGTTCCCGTTATCCCTATCCAGTTCATGGATCAGGATGTACGTTTGCCTCTGCGCTTGCTGCAGAAATTGCCCTTGGCGCTGATATACGAGATGCGTTTTACGGAGCAAAGCGTTTTATTGACGGTGCAATCCGGCATGCGATCCGGATCTCAGAGTCTGGTTGGGTCCCGGATCCCTTCTGGCAGGGCATTGCACCTCGAAACAAACCGATTCATTAATTATATCTGATCGCCATTCCATCTTCATGGATGCAACTGATCATGCCATCCTCGCAGAGCTGATGGGGGATGCAAAGGTCCCGCTTGCCGACCTGGGAAAACGTCTCTCCATCGCACCCTCAACCGTCTTCAAACGTATCGAGCGGCTAAAACAGGAGGGCGTGATCGAGCGATTTACTATAGCTGTCAATCCGGAATTCTTCCCTCGCCGGCTTGTTTCATTTCTCTCAATCAAGGTTGACCCGGGTGCCGCTGACGATCTGGTTTTATTTCTGCAGAAGAGTGAGATCGTGCGGGAGGTCTTTGAGGTGCTTGAGCCTAACGACTACCTGATCAAGGCGGTAACAGCCGATACCTCTGAACTCAAGGCAGAGCTGATCCATCCGGTAGCCGCACTACCGGGTGTCCGTGAGGTAAACACGATTCTTGCGGTGAGAAAGATCAAGGAGCAGACCTATGTCGGGTAGATGGTGGCTACGGTTTGACCTGGTTGGTTGTCAGGCCGATCGTAACACCGGTCTGATCCGGATGGCTTGTCAGGTAGATGGCGGTAATTGTTCAAACGGGATTGTGTATTGGACAGAATTCCAAATGGGCGCCTGATTGGTGTCTTGCCCGGATCCCGGGAAAAAGCGGAATGTGGAGGTTGAAACAATATGGGAGTTGAATCAGATGGGAGTTGAATCATCTTTTACACGGGATCGGTCAATCAGCAAGACATCCCGGATTTTTGGAAAGGACCGGATAGCCGTGCCCCTGCTCTGTCGCCTCGCCGCTGACCCTCTGCCAGAGGTCCGTGAGGCGATAGCACGGCATACACAGGCCCTCGGCAGCGAAGACGGTGCCGCTCTTGCCACCCACCTCCCTGACAAGGACCCTGTCACCCTGATCGAGAGTTTCCTTCTGACAGCCGGGGTGCCGTATGATCGGCGGGGTGATCAGGAGATCGTAATTACAAAGGATTTCTCTCAGACAACAGATCAGGGTTTTTGTACGCCTGATATTGCGCTGAACTACATCCTCGGGTTCCTCCGCGGTGCCCTGCCCGGGTGGGAGCTTGCCGAGAGTGTGCAGTCTATCCGGTGTCGGTCCGGGAAATAATCTTTCTTGCAACCTCTCTTATAGAATTATTCTTTTTTTCCTTGGGTGAAAAGTGACGAATATTCTCTCTTTTTGGAATTGCGCTTTATTTATATTGTCTTTTTGCTAATCCTCTTATGACCATCAATCTGGTGATCTTACACGCAATATGCACATTGAGATCCCGGATACCGGTGGCATGAGTTGAGTAATCATGACAATCAAGAATAATGAGGATGCAGTATCACCGGTAATCGGTGTGATCCTGATGGTCGCTATCGTGGTGATCCTGGCTGCGATCATCGCAGCGTTTGTCTTTGGAATGGTGGGAACAGTCGAGGGTACTAAGGTTGT
>QZAC01000001.1 GCA_003838065.1 Methanocalculus sp. MSAO_Arc2 | reverse complement strand
CTGAACCAATCAGTCCTGTTGCCATTGCTGCAAGGGCACCCTTCGTTGTTGCGCCTCTCCAGTACAGACCGGCAATGATCGGGACTGCAAAGGTTGAGAGCATCACCCCGATCCCCATCCAGATCAGCCAGGCAAGCATCTCCGGCGGGTTGATCGCAAGGAGCAGTGAGACAACAGCGGCAAGGAATACAGAGATCCGCGAAACCAGGAGCACTTGTTTATCAGGAGCGTCGCGATGTAAGATGTTTTTGAAGATATCCCAGGAGAACATCGTCCCGATGGTGAGCATCAGCCGATCGGTTGTGGACATGACTGCAGCAAGCACAATAACAGCAAAAAACGCCCAGATTAAGACATTTGGTGCAGCATATTCAACACCGACGATAAATGCAAAATCTCCCCTGTTGACAACATCAGGAAGGACTACATGCCCTTCCTCCACAAGGACACGGACCGCGAATCCAACAAACTTCACAAGGAACATCACGACCAGGTAGATGAGAAACGCCACAAGCGGAGCCCATTTGAAGTATTTTGTCTCGCGAGCAGCAAGCACGTTATTGATAACATGCGGGGCACAGGCAAGGCCGACCATCAGAAGAATGCCAAAGGAGAAGAGGAACTCCGGCGTTGCAAAGGCATATCCTGCATATACCGGGGATGGGAAATATGGTTCTACAAAGTTCGGATCGATTCCGGCAAGAACCGTATTTATATATGTAAGCCCGCCGGCCTTTGCAATCAATACCGGGGCAATCGCAATAACACCAAAGATCAATATCAACCCCTGTATAAGCGTCGTCCAGGAGACTGCATAGAGGCCGCCAATCACGGTATATGCAGTGATGATAATACCTGCTATAATCAGCGCCTGCCAGTGCGGAATCCCAAACAGCCAGACGAGAACGATGCTGATTGCGGTATACTGGCCCACAAGATAGATCACCGAGACGACAATCCCGGCAATCGCAGAAAGCCCGCGAAGATACCTGACACTCTCAAACCGGTG
>QZAC01000102.1 GCA_003838065.1 Methanocalculus sp. MSAO_Arc2 | reverse complement strand
GGGCGCGGTGCAGGGGATGCGCTGTTTCCTGATGCCTGTACGTTTCAGTACTCGTCATCACAGAGGATACGCTACATTCTCCTTGATGGCGTGAGGCTTGCAACGGTCCGTGCCCAGGACGGACGGCTCACGCTGGGCTATGCAGGTGCCACCCGCCTCCATGGTTTCCTTGCGCCCCCTGCCGGACGGGTGGTCGTGGTGGATGATGCCGTCCCATTTGTGTCAGCAGGGAAAAATGCGATGGCAAAGCATGTGATCACAGCAGATCCTGGAATACGGGCAGAAGACGAGGTGTTTGTCGTCTCAGGGGATGACACGCTGGTTGCAACCGGAATGGCGCTCCTCTCCGGATCCGAGATGCTGGCATTTAAGTACGGCGGTGCCGTACGAGTACGACAGGGAAGGGATAGAATATGATGCCCGGTGGAATGAACCCAAAAAAGATGAAACAGATGATGAACAAGCTCGGCATGTCAATGGAGCCGATTGAGGGTGTGAACCGAGTCATTATTGAAGCAAAGGATGGGAATTACATCTTCGATGATGCTGAAGTGGTTGCAATGACCATGCAGGGGACAACGACATACCAGTTGACAGGGACTCCGAAGTTTGAGCCTGCAAAAGTAATTGATTCTGAACCCCTGGAGGTCGAGATCACAGAGGATGATATTGCACTTGTTGCCATGCAGGCCGGTGTTTCTGAAGATACAGCAAAAGCTGCTCTTATAGAGACAAACGGTGATATTGCTGAAGCAATTATGAAACTCGGCGCGTAATGATCTCCGAAGGCGATCGCGTCATCCTGGTGGGACACAATCGTGAGTACTACCTCCGGGCGGGCCATGGGAAGTTCGGATCTGATGCCGGTGAGATACAGCTTGCCGACCTCATCGGAAAGATGCCGGGAGAGCAGGTGCAGACCCATCTTGGAAAACCCTTTACCATACGGCTTCCACGTCCCCCCGATCTCTTTTCACATGGAAAAAGGAGCGGCGCGCCGATGCTCCCCAAGGATATCGGGATGGTGATCGCATATACCGGCATGAACAGAAACGACACCGTGCTGGATGCAGGCACAGGAAGCGGTATAGCTGCCATCTATTTTGGCGGGATTGCAGCAGCTGTTGATACCTATGAAGTGCGATCAGAGTTTGCACGTCTTGCAGAGAAGAATATCGCTGATGCACACCTTGAAAACGTCACCGTCCATGCAGCCGATGTCCTGACAGCATCAGGCGTCTATGATATCGTGCATCTTGATATGATGATTACAGAGGAACATACCGAACATGCTCATTCCCTCCTGGTCCCCGGGGGGTTTTTTGTGGCATATACTCCGTTTCTTGAGCAGACGTTTGTTGTGTTTGACTCCTGTGCGGATCTCTTTGCAGGCAGAGTCCATTGCTTCGAATGTATTGAACGGGAATTGACCCGGTCATCCCGGGGAACGCGGCCTTCTACACGTGTCGCACATAGCGGATTTCTGACGGTGGCGCGGAAATGATCCTCTTCATTTATCTTGGTAGCGCGGTAAAAGACTGGTATAGTTCTGCCTGGCGGAATCATTATGTATCATATCATCTCGATTAAAGAGGTATCAAAAGAGGAGATCGATGATATTCTCGATCGCGCTGCTGTCATTGATCAGGGGTTGTTTGACACGGAAGTGCTGAAGGGAAAAATTCTTGCCAATCTCTTTTTTGAACCCAGCACCAGAACACAGATGTCCTTTGTATCTGCAATGCTCAGGCTTGGAGGAAAAGTAATCAACCTGGGTTCGGTAGAGGCAAGCTCGGTTGCGAAGGGTGAGACCCTTGCTGATACAATCAGGGTAGTCTCTGGATATGCCGACGCCATTGTGCTCCGGCATCCAAAAGAAGGAGCCGCACGTTTTGCTTCTGAACTATCAGATGTCCCTGTGATCAATGCTGGCGATGGTGCCGGCCAGCATCCCTCTCAGACCCTCCTTGACCTCTTCACGATACGACAATCGATGCCTCTTGAGGACATTCATGTCGGATTCCTTGGGGATCTCAGGTACGGGAGAACGGCACATTCACTCGTCTCTGCCCTCTCGCGCTATGGTGCCAGGATTCATACCATCACACCTGGTGGCCTTGAACTCCCGCCAAGTCTGACCCACGATCTCATTGAAGAGGGAACCGAGATCATCGTGCATGAACATCTCGAAGATATCATTGCCGATCTCGATGTTCTCTATGTCACCCGGATCCAGAGGGAACGGTTTCCTGATCCTGGTGCATATGCGTCGATTGCATCCAGCTACAGGGTGACGCCCGAGGTGCTTGAACCAGTCTCAGATCGTTTCATCCTGATGCACCCCCTCCCCAGAGTGGATGAGATCGATCAAAGAGTTGATGCTCTCCCCTGTGCCCGGTATTTCAAACAGTCGCGAAACGGGGTTCCGGTACGGATGGCCATGCTCCAGAAGGTGTTGTCATGAAGGGAAAGCCAGAGGAGGGTCTTTTAATCAGCCCCATCCAGGACGGAACAGTCATCGATCATATAACCGCAGGAGAAGGCCTATCCGTCCTGCGCATCCTGGGCATCACCGGCAGGACCACAGAAGAAGTCTCGGTTGCAACAAATGTTGCCAGCAAACAGATGGGGAAGAAAGACATTGTCAAAATTGAGAATCGGGAACTTCTGAAGGAGGAGGTCGACCGGATCTCTCTTGTTGCGCCGAGGGCAAGCATCAACATCATCAGGGAGTTTCGGGTCATCCAGAAGATTGGTGTTGAGATCCCCCCGGAAATCATTGGAGTGATCCGGTGTCCAAATCCAGACTGTATCTCAAATGCCAATGAGCCGATACAGAGCTCATTTCTCTGCCAGCGGAAGGGGTACCGGTGCCGGTACTGTGATACCATGATCGTGCGTGAAATCGCAGCATATATTATCTGATTCGAACGTTTATTCTCGGAAACCAATGTCCTATATGATCAGGTGCCCTTCGGAATCGATCTCGCCACGGCAGATCCGTGTACTGGAGATAATCTTTCCATCTTCTGCCATGATGCAGTGAATCTTATAGATGTCCACTTTTTTTTTCCCTCTTTCATGCCTGAACCTGTTTATCTCCTCACCAACTGCAAATGTGTCCTCAGACACGACTAACGCATCAAAGTCTTCATCAAGCGCTGATCCATATCTGTCTGTCAGGCTTTCGATCATGTAGCGTGCAGGAAAGTGCATGGATTCGATCCAGGTGACGAGGTCTTTTTTACGATCGGCATAGGGGCGGACAGGATGGCTCTTTGTCGATGCAAAGTCGTCAGATGTGAGGCCTATTGTGACAAAACCATCGGTGCCTGCGATCTCAAATGACCTGGTGAGAAGCACCTTATGGCCGACATGAAAGGGATCGAAGGTGCCCCCTACCATAACGTTCATGCAATTACCGTTCTACATATATACTCTTATGTGTAGTGGTGCAAACACCGGTTCGTGTCTCTTTGTCGCTGATAATGCTACAATCGTGGGAGATGTTGTGATTGGTGAGGACGCGAGCGTCTGGTTTTCTGCTGTTATCCGGGGGGATCGCGAAAGCATTGTCGTGGGGAATGGCTCAAACATCCAGGATAATGCGGTCATTCATGGCAGTCCCGGTTATCCGATCCGGATTGGAGAACGCGTCTCAGTCGGCCATGGAGCGATTCTGCATGGCTGTATTGTTTCTGACGAGGTGCTTATAGGAATGGGTGCGATTGTTATGAACGGTGCTGTGATAGGTTCCGGCAGTATCATCGGGGCCGGTGCAGTTATCACCGAGGAAAAAGTAATCCCCCCTCATTCACTTGTCCTTGGTGTTCCCGGGAAGGTTATGAGAGAGACTTCAGAGGAGGAGCGTGCATCCATTCTGAAGAATGCAATTGACTATCAGGTGCTTGCAACGAGGTATCAGGATGCGTAGAGTCGTCGTCATTGGTGGAGGTATTGCAGGAATACAGGCGGCACTCGATGTTGCCAACCATGGCATTCCCGTCACCCTCATTGAGCGTGAACCAAGCATCGGGGGGCATATGGCCCAACTCGATAAGACGTTTCCGACAAATGACTGTTCTTTATGCATTCTCTCTCCCAAGATGGTGGATGTCGAACGCCACCCGCTCATTACCATACAAACACTTGCCGAGGTAACCGGGATTGAAGGTGACATTGGTGCGTTCCGGGTAACGGTCCGCCAGCACCCAAGGTATGTCAATGCATCACTCTGCACCGGGTGCGGTGATTGTGTAGAGATCTGCCCGGTTGAAGTGTATAACCGGTTCGATGCCGGTGTTGGTGTCCGAAAGGCGATCTATAAGGCACATCCCCAGGTGGTCCCAAATCTCGTAGTCCGTGATGCAGAACACTGTATCGAGTGTGGCCTCTGCTATGATATCTGCGGCAGGGAGGCTGTACTTCGCGAGGATACTGAGCAGATAGAGGTGATCGAGGCTGCAAGCATCATCATCGCAACAGGGTACCAACTCTTTGATGCTGAAAAGAAGGCAATCTTTGGTTATCTCCGCTATCCTGATGTCATAACAAGCCTTGAGTTTGAACGGCTGATCAATGCAGCCGGACCAACCGGAGGGAACGTCCGTCGACTTTCTGATGGGAAGGTTCCGCGATCAGTTGTCTTTGTCCAGTGTGTCGGATCCCGCGATATACAGGTGAACCGGACGTACTGCTCTTCTGTCTGCTGTATGTACGCCCTGAAGAATGCGATTTTAATCCTTGAACACTATCCTGAAACCGAAGTCTCAATTCTGTATAATGATATCCGGGCATATGGAAAAGGCTATGAAGAATACTTAAACCGTGCCGAAGCAGCTGGTGTCCGCCTTATTCGCGGATTTCCGGGAGAAGTGATCGAAGGGAAAGGTGACCTGATCCTTCCCATCGAGAATACAGAAACAGGTGAGTTCATACAGCTACATGCTGACCTCGTTGTCCTCTCTGTTGGTATCGAGCCGCTTCCCGACACCCAGGCAATGGCAGCAAGCCTGGGGCTTGAGCTTGACGAAAACGGGTTTCTTGATACCCCCGATCGAAAACTCGATCCGGTGGGCACAGTTCGGCCGGGCATCTACTGTGCCGGAACGGTGACCGCCCCCCGCGATATCCCGGACTCTGTGATGACAGCGGGTGCTGCTGCAATGCGTGCGACCCGGGATGCTCTTTTTTCTGGTGAATAATGAGAGATCGGACGATCTGGTGGGAAGAAGATGGCATCGGCTTAATCGACCAGACCCTGCTCCCTGACCGGTATGGAGAGGTTGTTTGTGAGGATGTTCCACGGTTGATAGCTGCGATCCAGAGGCTTGAAGTCCGGGGGGCTCCGGCACTTGGTGTTGCCGGTGCGTTTGGTGTTGCTCTTGCCTGCAAAAATGCACTTGCGGGGGCTGATGATGTATTTTACACCATCGTCAACCGTTATGCAGAAGCGATCCGGTCAGCAAGGCCGACGGCGGTAAACCTGGGATGGGGCGTTGATTCTGTACTTTCTGCTGTGATGGATGCAAGTGATTCGGCCAATGCATTCGAAATGGCAATTTCATGTGCTTTGAAGATTGCAGATGAAGACGAGGAGATTTGCAGGCGTATTGGTGCACATGGAGCCCATCTACTCCCGGATGACTGCACTGTGCTCACTCACTGCAATGCAGGTGCGCTCGCCTGTTCTGCTTATGGAACTGCACTCGGTGTGATACGGTCTGCTGTAGAACATGGAAAGAACGTACATGTACTCTCATGCGAAACCCGTCCACTGCTCCAGGGATCGCGCCTGACAGCATGGGAACTCTTCCGTGATGGTATCCCGGTGACTTCCATCATCGATTCTGCGGCCGCTTATTTGATGCAACAGGGAAGAATCGACTGCGTCATCGTTGGAGCGGACCGGATCTGCAGGGACACAGTCTTCAATAAGATTGGGACCTATATGCATGCGGTATCTGCACATCACCACCAGATCCCCTTCTATGTGGCTGCCCCGCGGTCTACGTTTGATCCGATCCATCCTGGATCGGATGTGGTTGTTGAGGAGCGAACGAGGGATGAAATTGCCTCATTCTCCGGGAGAAAGATCGTCCCTGATGGTGTGCCTGTCCATAATTATGCATTCGATGCAACACCGCTCTCACTTGTGACTGCCATTATCACTGAAGAGGGCAGTATTGGCCCTCCGTACGATCATCCCTGGCTTATGCCCTGAGGCAAGGTGCTAAAGGGTAGTATACCATAATAATGAATATAATGGTCTTTACCGATCCCTCCTGGGAAAGCCTGATGATCCTCGTAGGTGAGGCCACCCTCTTCATCGTTTTCTTCCTTATTGTTATGGCTTTTACCATGGCAATTCTGATCGTCACCTCGATTCGGTCCGGCAGGCTCTTTTTCCCTGCTCTTCTCCGCCCGTTTCTGGTTCTGCTGGAGGGTGTTGTCAAGAGTATCTGCACCCTGATCGGAATTGAACCCGGTGAGATCCTGAGGTTTATGATCCGGCTTGACAATAGGATGAATATCCGGGCGTTTGCTGATATCCCTGTTTCAGAGCGGGCAATTTTTCTCCCGCAGTGCCTGCGTTCGGCCAGTTGCCCGGCCCATCTTACCCCGGAAGGCCTGGCCTGCATCGGGTGCGGCCGTTGCGATCTTGGCCATGCCATCCCGAATATGCAGATGCTCGGGTACCGGGTCTTTATCATACCGGGTTCGACATTTATCAAGAGGATGGTGCAGAAATATCATCCAAAAGCGATAATTGGTGTCGGGTGTCTCATGGAGGTAAAGGAAGGGCTTGAGATGTGCAACAGAATTGGGCTTATCGGGATGGGTGTTGTTACGATGAAGGATGGTTGTGTTGAGACGATCATCAACTGGCACGATCTCTTTGATGTGATCATATCCGGAATTGATGAATCGCTAATCCCCGACAATTTTGACATTTCTCCCAACTAATGTTCCTGAATTGATCTTGCCATAGATAATCACATTATTTTCAGATCGAACATCTCCCACCGTCACATTCGGTCTGATGATGATATCGCCGCCTGCGTTTATCGATCGAAGCTTTGCGCGGTCACAGACTGTTGCGTTTTCGTCAACATAGAGGTTCCCTTTGATGACAGCACCATGTCCGATAATGGCATTTTTACATATAACATCTCCTTCGACAGATGACAGTGGCCCAAGGTCAAGGTCTCCATTAACAACCAGTTTTCCCCAGAAATGAGTCCGTTGAGGGACCATAAAATTGCCATGGATCAAGACATTTCCTTCAAAGTAGGATCCTGGTTCGGCAAGATAGGTGTTCTGTTTCCTATAAATTCTCATATTCCCTCTCTCTTAGTAAGCCTTTAGTTCATGGGCATTAATATTTCTATTCCACTTGCGACTAAAAAGACCAGAAGTGCACCATACATAATATACTTGAGGTGTGTTGTTGTCTCAAGGTCACGGATACATGCAGGTGTACTGCACCGGATTGTCTTGTAAACCGATCCCAGGATCGCGATATCAATAATGGTGATTCCAACAAGATAGGGAAGGCCCCACCATAACACCGGGATGAAACTTGCGATGACAGCGACAATCACCAGTATTGTGGCGATTTGACCGGATTTCTGGATTCCGATTGCCATCGGGAGGGTTCTTACACCGCCTGCGGCATCACCATCGATATCTTCAGCATCTTTTAAAATTTCGCGTGCAAGCGTTCCAAAGAGTGTTATCCCGGCAAGCGGAAGCGTGATGATAATCCCATCAATCCCTGCAAGCGCCCCGCCAAAGATGAAGATGCTCCCGGAGAGATAGGCGACTGTGACATTCCCAACGACCATGGACCCTTTGAGGGAGCGGGCGTACAGGAAGAGCACAATACTGTTGAACACCGCGATAAAGAGGCATATTGGGTTTGTGAAGAAGGTGAGCACAATGCCACCTGTGAAGAGGAGAAGTGCATACCAGGATGCTGTCGTTTTGTTCAATTCACCGGAAGGTATCGGACGATCCGGCCTGTTGATTGCATCGATTGCTGCGTCATACACATCGTTTATCGTGTTGCCTCCACCGGTAATGAGGAGGACTGCTGAGAAGAGGAACAGCGTCTGGGGAATGATTGTCCCGGTCGCAATAAAGTATGCAAGTATTGCAGTTGCCCCTGACACAAGGGCGTTTGCAGGCCGAATGATCCTGATGAGACCGGGGAGTGGCATTCTGCGTGTCAATGCGTTTTAAAACTATTTTGACGTTCGCTTTTTATATCTACCAAACACCCTGATGAAAAGACGGGCATGGAGGGATTCGAACCCCCGACCATTAGCTTAGGAGGCTAACGCCCTATCCTGACTAGGCCACATGCCCATTGACCAATATTCTTCGGGTGACGAAGGTATAAGTTTTGCGAAAATCCAGAATATCTTGATGGAATTGTCTCTGGTCATCGAGGGAACGACACGAATGTATATACCCCGACAGGATGAGTCGGAAGCGTTCCCTCCTGGAAATGCTCCGGTCTTTTATAACAGGCGGATGGAAATAAACCGGGATGCAACCATCCTCCTGCTCAATGTACTCCGCCCGGCACACTATCTTGACCTGATGGCTGCTACCGGAATTCGTGCGCTCCGTGCTGCCCATGAGTGCGGAATACCGGTCATTGCAAATGACCGCGATCCGGTTGCTTTAGGGCTGCTGAGAGAAAATGCCCGCAGGCTTAATCTTTCGATTCGGGTGGTGAACCGGGATGCCAACGCTCTTCTCTCAGGCGAGCGGTTTGATACTGTGGATCTCGATCCATTCGGGAGCCCGGCACCTTTTATTGACTCAAGCATCCGGTCTGCGCGCAAGTATCTGTTTGTTACAGCAACCGATACCGCCCCGCTCTGCGGGGCTCATCTGAATGCAGGGATGCGGCGGTATGCTGCAAAACCGATGAATACTGAGTATCATCCCGAAGTGGGGCTCCGTATGCTGATCGGGTATATTGCAAGGGAGACAATCAAATATGACCGGGGGATAGAACCGCTTCTTTCGTTTGCATTTGAGCATTTTCACCGGACACACCTCAGGATAGTCTCCGGTGTCAGAGCGGCTGACCGGACACTTGCGTTGATTGGATATATTCACCAGTGCCCGTTCTGTTCATACAGGGAGGTGGAAGCGGCCGTTTTGCCAGGTGCGATCGTCTGTCCAAGATGCGCAAGAAAGGCAGATCCAATTGGTCCGCTCTGGATTGGCGATATCGTGGATCGGGAGATGATTCTTCAATTCCTGGAGAGAGTGGTGGATATGGAGCTTGGAACAAAAAAGCGGCTCACACGCCTTCTTGGTCTTCTATCAGAAGAAGTTCCGGTGCTTCCCCATTATGATTACCATAAACAGGCAAAACGTCTAGGAGCAACCCCTCCTGCAATTGATATCCTTATCAGACGTCTTCTGGAGCAGGGGTACCAGGCAAGCCGTGCACACTACTCGGGCACTGCGGTTCTAACAGATGCCCCTCTCGATATTCTTGAGGGTGCTATCATAAAATAAAGTGAATCAGAGTTTTGTTACGATGGTGAGGACATCGCCGTCGGCAAGGGTATGTGGGAGACTGACACGCTGTGCATCATGCTTTACTGAATCGCCCCAGACTTTTGCGTACCTGAACCGGTCGACAAAATCGCGGTGGAGTCGATTACAGACATCCTCAACGGTGCTTCCTGTCCGGACGATTAACGGTTCTTCCATATCTGCCGCACTACCGATCGGCTTGAGAAAGATCCTGATAAATCCGAGGTGATTATAGATAGCATCTTTTAATACCTCAATGTTATAGCCTGACTGGGCCGAGACCATAATCGGTGGATCTCCAAACTGTGTCATGATGTGATCCATGATAGCATTTCTTGAGTTTTTGTCGATTAAATCAACCTTATTAATCGCAATAAAGGCAGGAATATAGCGGCGGTTTCCAATCATCGCATCGATAAAGTCTTCCTGCGTGATATTTCCACGGATAAGGACATCAGCATTGACAATCTTGTTCTCGGCCAGGATGGTCCGGATTTCATCCAGGTCGATGTCGACCTGTCCAACGGTGTTCAGCCGTACACCGCCCATCCCGGTCTTCTTAATCGTGATATCCGGTTTTGGCTGATTGATCCTGATGCCCGCATCGTACAGCTCCCTGACCAGGACATCAATATGGCGGTCATTGAAGACATCTCCAAGGATGATGATCAGATCAGCCGTCCTGACGACTGCAATCACCTCTTTTCCGCGCCCCTTCCCCATTGCGGCACCAGCGATTAAGCCCGGGATATCCAGGATCTGAATCTTTGCACCATTGTATTCCATCAGGCCGGGGATAACGGTGAGCGTGGTGAATGCATAATCTGCTGTTTCGCTCTCTGTTCCGGTGAGCTGGTTAAGCAGTGTTGATTTACCGACAGAGGGAAAACCGACAAGGACAACTGTTCCATCTCCTGATTTTTTGACAGAATAGCCCTCCTTGGTTCCTGAAGATTTCATTGCCCTGGCTACAGCCTCGTCTTTGAGCTTCGCCATCTTTGCCTTCAGACGGCCGATATGCAGAGAGGTTGCCTTATTGTACTTGGTATTTCTGAGCTCATCCTCAATCTCGCGGATCTGCTCTTCAAGGCTACTCATCCTATATTAATGTGTTCTCCGTTTACATGAATCTATGGCAGGGTGGCCGATCGGAAGATATGATAAGGATTAAATATTCTCATGCCTCACAGATAAAAGCATAATTTTCGCTGATATAGTGTAGTCGGCCAATCATGTAGGACTCTCACTCCTACGACTGGGGTTCAAATCCCCATATCAGCATC
>QZAC01000101.1 GCA_003838065.1 Methanocalculus sp. MSAO_Arc2 | reverse complement strand
GTGCCGGGCATCCCGATAGTTGAGAAGAATATCTTCTTTTCGAACCGAAGACCTCCCATTGCGTTCAGCCTTCTGGACACCCCGCTTCAGGAGATCGAGTCCGATACTGAGATCTCCTGCCTCATGTGTCTTCTGCACCACAAGCTCCAGCACCTCGGCCGGGATCACCCCGGGTAAAACCGCCTGGTTGACCCGTTTTAAGAGGATTTTGTGAATCTCCTCTGCCGCATAGGGGGGAAACGGGATATCATCAGCAGAAAGCGAAGAAAGGACACTTTGATCCAGGCTCTTTGAGAGATCAAGGTCGATGACATTTGTTACCAGGATCACCCCGATACGGCAATCAGGGTGGCTCTGGTACATCCTGAGCAGCAGGTGGAGGATCTCATTTATCGTTTTATTATATATCAGGTATTCAACATTATCCAGACAGACCAGGATGACGATCTTTTTCTGTCTCATTTTAAATGCGAGACAATCTAAAAGCGAATATCTCGATATACCGCTTCTCGGAGGTGGATTTCCGATGACCTGCTGGTAGATCCGGGAGATGACGGCATATGTTGTATTGTGGGTCTGGCAGTTCACATAGACCGGGACCAGTCTCTTCTGGGTTCTCTCGATCTCAGAGAAGAGATACTTCACCGACAGCGTCTTCCCGGTCCCCGGCTGGCCCCGGCAGATGGTGCTCATCGGCCGGCCGCCATTGAATCCGGGACTGACCCGGAAGCACAGCTCACTGAGTTGCTGCTCGCGGAAGAGGATCTGATCAGGAATATAATCAAGCTCAAATGCATCCATATTTTTGATGAGTCTCGTTTCAGAGAAGAGATCTGACTTTTTTATCATGTATACATATTCGAGGTGCAGCTATTAAGAGGCGAGCAGAGCAGTGCGAAAGTGTTTTTTTGTGAGGCAGGATGGGAGAGAATAAACGAGCTGTAATATGTTCGAATTTCTGATAAATAATCTCAAAATGGCGTTAGATACACCAGCTGTATTAGAATACCTTTTACAAACACTAACGGAGAGGATTGCACAGATATAATGGGGGGCGAGCATACCATGGCATGGGAGCATACCATGGGAGCAGGGACATACCATGGGAGCGGGGAACTCAACACAGCATGAGAAAAAGATGAGAACAGATGAGAACAGATGAGAGAAGATGAGAACAGATGAGAACAGATGAGAAAAGGACTGTTCATTCTACACGATTACGCAGAAGAGCCTTGTAGTGCTAAATCCTGGCAATGCAAAAATCTCATGTAAACACCCACCTGGATGGACATCCCCTGAAAGAACATCTCCTGCCCGGGCACAATTCGAACACCCCGCGCAGCTCGCGCAACTGGCACAATTTCACCCGGTATCATCAACTCCTGGAACAAATCCAATAGCGTGTGCGGCGATCGGGTGTGACAAACGGGTATGCCCTGTCGCATGAAAAACACTCGCGGCATGCAACTGCATCCACTGCATAATGGGGTATGCGGCACACAATCTGATTATTTCTGAATGAGCGTATCATCACACGCAGTTATCAGACACAGGGTCATCAGATACACGGTTTCGGGCAATATTCAGCCCCCACCCAGTCCTCTCTCAACACCTTTCAGCCTATCGGCGGACCGACGGGAACGCCTATGCAGTCGTCTCCCGCCTCCTCACCGAATATTTCTCCGGGAATCGGGTGCCCATGGGGAGATTTGTGGCTCTGGAAATGATATGGACTCAGATATGGTAGAGGTTCCGTATACTCTCATCCAGCGTGTTCTCCAAAAAGCCGAGTCCGAACTCGAAACCGTGGTGCAGGCTCTTTCCATGGCACAGGAGGATTTTTCTCTAACGAGAGTCGGATTGTGCAACAGTGGGAGTGAGCAGGCAGAATCGCCAGATACAGAAGGAGACTTTCTGTCCTCGAGAGGCTGAAGCGGGGATTCCCGGATCTCCCTGAGCCGGGTGGAGAGGTGCAGATGGGTGGAGGGCCCAGCACGATGGACGGTCATAGCCGAATGGACGCGCATAGCAAGAGCTGGCACCCAGAAGCCTGTCATCAGGCGATCCGGTGTTCCGGTATCTGGCATAGACGAGGCATCAGAAGCTTAAGTGTGCAGATCCCATAGGTATCATCAATAATCGGATTGCCTCTTTTGCCCGGCACAACGGATCCTCTCCAGATGGATCAGGGCTCTTTTGTACAGGCATTGGCCCGGGATCGAGGAGTTGATCGCAAGCGATCCCCGGGATGGCGTGATCGGGGGCTGAAAATTATCCGGGCTGAAGACTATATGACTGAGAATTATCCAGCTGAGATTTATTCGATTGGATTCCTCGAAGATCTGCTGTATACTGATCTGCCATATGCGGATCGGCAACATCAGTACAATCGGCACAACGGCGCACATGAGGTCAGAATGCTCTGCAATCCCCGGACCAATCAGGTTTTTCAGAGTATTTATAGCCCGGATCTTATTCATTTTTTCCATGGTGATTGAGTCAATACTCTATCAAGACAGAGGAGAATCTCATACAGATGAGCATCTCATTAGTGCTGATACACAAACTGATCCCTCTCCATCTCCACCTCTGCCTCTGAGATCGGTCTGTCAGTTAGATGTAGGTTATTACAGTCTATTGCAGGCGAAGGTAAGAACTAAAGAAGGGCGAACGCCATCAATCGACACTATAGATCGATGAAGGTTTAAGTATGGGGGAATAACTATCATCAATTAATTAGACTAAGAGACAATGAAGAGAGTTACACAACCAGACCATACAACCGGGTGCCAATGAGTCCGGAGACTGTATATCAGGGCGGCTATACCAGCCGTTTCACAAATGGAATCCTGGCCCGACTGAAGAGATCAGTAAAGCGGGTCAGGCGAGTTACAACGATACTCGGGTTCTACTCTCGCGGCCTGAAGAAACACCTCCTGGCCCTCCTTCTCTTCTCGATGCTCCTTGGGCTGATGGAGACCTTCCAGATCGTGCTTTTGTATCCGATCCTGAATGCCTCATTTAATATTCAGGAAGCCGGGATCCCGCTCCTTGAGCCGCTCTACACTGTTGTGCGGAGTTATAGTACCCTGCCTGAGATCGTGACCTTCTGTCTGTTGTTTATCGGATTTGTCTTCCTGACGTTTCTTGTTACCATCACCTACAAGCTCATTTCGCTTGTCTTCACAAAAGCCGTCATCGTGAAGACGAAGAGTAACATCTTTGATAAATTGAAAGAGAGCGATTACCGGTATTTCGTCGATAATAGGCAGGGGGATGTGCTGTATAACGTTGTCACCAGCCCCCAGAAGATCTATGCATTTCTCCAAAATTCCACAAAGATATTTTCAGATGTTGTTGTCATCCTAACCATCCTCATCACCCTCTTCTTCATGAGCCCGACTGCCATGGCAGTCCTCCTTGTCGGGGGGATCGGGTTTATTGCTGTTGTGCGTGTGGTCGGGAACCGCGTGGCATACGTGATCGGGAAGGTTCAGATGTCCTCGATCTCATCTGAAAATACGGTCATTACACAATATATCTCCGGCCTCCGGCAGATACGGTCCGTTCATGCCGATAACTACTGGAAGAAACAGTATACAAAAGCACTGAAACTCTACTGGGACAAATTCGTGCGGTATCGGTTCACCGAAGCGCTTCCCGCTGCACTGCTCCAGATGATCTTCTTCAGCGCCATTGCAGGGGTTGTCATCGTACTCTATTACATCCACACTGACCAGTTCATGTATGTCGTCCCTCTCATCGGGACATTCGCCTTCTCTGCGTTAAAACTCCTGCCACGTCTTACATGTATCAGCAACCTCAATATGCACGTTATGGACACCTATCCAAACCTTGAGCGGGTCCATGAGTTCTTAAGCGACACCCGCTACAACACCATCCAGAACGGCACTGTTCCCTTCGAGAAGCTCACCTCTGACATTGTCTTTGAGGACGTCGGGTTCCAGTACTATGAAGGCCAGGACCTGATCAAAGACGTAAAACTCACCTTCCACAAAAACAAGGTCACCGCACTCGTCGGCCACTCGGGATCGGGGAAGTCGACGATCGTCTCTCTCCTCCTCCGGTACTATGATGTCACCGAAGGCAGGATCACGATCAACGGAATCGATCTCCGTGAGTATGATATCGCGACGTTCCTTGCCAAAGTCGGGTACGTGAGCCAGGACACCTTCATCTATAATGCATCTGTCCGCGAGAACATCGCTTTTGGCGGCGACTACACCGATGATCAGATCATCGCCGCTGCCGAGCGTGCCAACATCCATGCCTTCATCACCTCCCTCCGCGACGGCTACGACTCGATCGTCGGTGACCAGGGGCTGAAGCTCTCCGGCGGTGAGAAGCAGCGGATCGCAATCGCCAGAGCGCTCGTCCGCGAGCCGGAGATCCTGGTGCTGGATGAGGCGACAAGCAACCTGGACAACGAGTCTGAGGCGATCGTCCAGGAGTCCATCAACCAGATCTCTCGTACCGTGACGACCTTCATCGTTGCCCACCGGCTCTCGACGATCCGGCGGGCCGACACGATCTATGTGATGAGCCGGGGGAGGGTTATGGAAAGCGGCTCCCACGAACAGTTGATGGAGAGAAGGGGGAGGTATTGGGAGTTGTATGAGAGGAGCGGGTGAGAATGGGTTGTAGGAAAAGTAATGAAAATACGGTAATATTGTCATTAGATTCTTATAAAAATGAAATTATGGCTTTATAACAACCAGGGGGATATTTCAGGGAGAATTCTTTATGCACTCTGCTGCTCACCGGTCTATCTGACTTGTTGAATAAATGGATTGCGATGTGCAAAATAAGGATTATTAAACCATGATCGAAATGCTGAATCATTTTTAGACTCCGGCCTATTCGATACCTTATCATACTAAAAAGTCTAAAACTATTAGAATTTAAGATGGAACACTTGAGATTGAAACCGAGCCCATCAAACCACCGATCTGACTTATAAAACCTCCCCATTTTTCCGGCATTCTGCGCGCCTCTGAAAGATCCAGTCAAACTATTCGTTATTTTCCTCGGTTTTCCAGGATTTCCCAACTTTTTTGCGCCCCTAAGAGGGGTTTTCAGTCAGGTTAATATACTCAGCGTACGACTGGCTCATAGACTCCAGCATTAAGTTCTCGGCAAAAGAAGGAAGAATTCAAGAGATTGAACGCGGACATTCTCTCTCAGAATTCCTGAGTTCATCGTATCCGCACACTATCGCACAGACTATTGAACGAGAATACTACGCTCCAGGAAGCACCAGATTCAGGTATCCGGTTCTTCTCCTGTATTCGCCCATCTAAAACTGATCCACTTTTCGTAAAAACGCTCATCATAAATTGATCCTCCCTATCATCCCCTCTGCTCCATTATTGGATCGGGAGGGGAACTAATGGTGAAATCAATGAGCGATATACAGCGCATAGTAGAACTCTATAACCTCTATGGATCAAAGAGAAGAGTCGCCAAAGAACTTGGAATATC
>QZAC01000100.1 GCA_003838065.1 Methanocalculus sp. MSAO_Arc2 | reverse complement strand
GAAATGAGTTTTGCCACCTGGTTTGTGATGACTGATGTAACAAACATCATACCGCGGCCCGCTCCCTCGTGGTTGAATGCCCGTGAGACGATCGCTTTTGTGCCATATGTATAAAAGTAGTTCCGCATCAGGTGATCGCCATAGACTTTGCTCACCGCGTAGGGGGACATCGGGCGGAGCGGGTTCGTCTCTTTGATCGGCACCTCCGGGATCGAGGTCGGTTCAGGGTAGATGGTGCCGTGGACAGCCTTCATCCGCTGGTACTGTTCCTCTGAACTGAAGACGAGGCCGTACTCTTCGGAAGATCCGGCAAAAATAATCCTCGGATCACAGTCTTTCAATCTGACCGCCTCAAGAAGGTTATTGGTCCCGATGGAGTTGATCTGGGCGGTCTCTATCGGGTGGGAAAAAGACCTGGGAACAAAAGACTGGGCTGCAAGATGGAAGATGACATCCGGCTCAGAGATATCAAGTGCAGTTGCCATCCCGGTTATATCCTCCAGATTCCCCTCAATAAAGGTGATCCCGTTTGCGACATTCTTCTCCCGGATATTATGGGGAAGATAGCCATCTGCCCGGCGGCGGATAAGCCCGAAGATTTGTGCACCCTGATCGATTAAGTGACGGGCGAGATAGGATCCTGCAAAACCGCTGATGCCTGTGATTAATACATTTTTATCATTCCAGCTCATTGAATGGCTCCTGAATTGGTGTTAGTATGTTTACGCATATCATCCACGGAAAGGATCCCGACATGCGCCTGTATGGTAAAATAGCCTATAAATGAGATAAATCTTTTCAATTATCGCTTGTCATTTGTAGATTGCATCCCCAGGTACTCATCCTCCAGTCGCTCCACAATACCCTCCCACTCATACTCCGCTGCCACTGCCCGGAGGGCATCCTGCATCTGTTCGCGTTCAGAGAGAGACAGTCGGATCCCCTCTGCCAACCCCTCCGGCGATAGCGGACAGCGATATCCGGTCACCCCATCCTCCACCAG
>QZAC01000099.1 GCA_003838065.1 Methanocalculus sp. MSAO_Arc2 | reverse complement strand
GGGAATGGCGATTTTCACTGGCCTTCAAATATTGCCGTTTATGCAGACGGTAATGTGTATGTGGCAGATACCGAAAACCATCGTATCCAGAAATTTGACAATGCCGGCACCTTCATTACAACTTGGGGGACAGAAGGGTCCGGAAACGGAGAATTCAAAGGACCGCGTGGGATTGCTGTTGATGGAAACAACAACGTAATTGTTGTAGATTGGGGCAACCACCGCGTTCAGATGTTCGATAATGAGGGTTCCTTTATCGCTGCATGGGGATCTCATGGATCGGGCAACGGGCAGTTCAGGGCACCCTGTGGAATCGCAGTCGATCCTGTTGGAAATATTTATGTGGCAGATACAGACAACAACCGCATCCAGAAGTTCAGCACTGCCGGCGCTTTCATCACCGCATGGGGGAGCGGGGGATCAGGCAATGGAGAGTTTGACTTCCCCTTTGACATTGCAGTCGATTCAGATGGATTTGTCTATGTATCAGATACCGAGAACCACCGCATCCAGATGTTTGCAACAGATCGTCCCATGGCCAGGCCCGGGGATAGGCCTGATGCTGAAGCCACTCCTCTCTCTGTTCTGACCATCGTCGCTGGAATGCTCGGTTCCGCTGTCATCTTGGCAATAAAGAGAAGATAATCCACTCTTCACCTTTTTTATCACAATTATTAGTATCGGGCACTCCTCTATTGCATACTCGCCCGGGCAGCAATCCACATGGAAACCTGGGATACGCTGCCTGCCGGATCATGAAGCCTGGAATAGATCTCTTTTTTATTCTCCTGTGACAGAATTGTATCAATGCGATTGATACTTACAGTCGATGTTGCTCCCCAGAAAGTCCTGAGCCTTCGCAGAACCGGAGACTATGCAGAGATCGGATCCATGATCCGCGAGGTCGCCTCCTACATCAACAAACAGCATATCGAGGTTATCGGCCCTCCTGCCTACATCTGCCATGAAGAAAGCCCTGAAGCTGTCCAGCAGGCAGCAAAGGCAGGCAATGCCGATATTGAGGTAGTATTTCCAGTTGTTGGCGAGGTGGTGGGTCATGGTGATATGACGGTCTATGAACTTCCTGGTGGAGAGATGGCACGGATTATTCACATGGGACCATATGCTGAATTAACAGAAACATACAAAGAACTCTTCGATTGGCTTGAAAAGAACAACCTGCACGTAACCGGCCCCATGCGGGAGGTCTATATTAATGATCCCGAAACAACCGAGGAAGAGATCCTGGTCACCTGGATCTATGCACCAGTCAGTCCGGCTGAGTAACAGTGCAGTACCAGGAGTGTTATGTCTTTAGATCCAGACTGTATGCGTGAAGCAATTCGATCTGCGCGAGAAGGTATTGCACATGGCCAGTCGCCGTTTGGTGCATGCATTGAATGCAATGGCGAAATTATCGCCTCTGCCCATAATCAGGTCTTTGCCGGATGTGACAGCACGGCACATGCTGAGATCATCGCTATTCGGGAGGCACAAGCCAGGCTGCAGAGGATTGAGCTCTCAGGATGCACAATCTATACGACAACCGAGCCCTGCCCGATGTGTTTTGCAGCCTGCCACTGGGCAAAAATGGAACGGATCGTCTATGGGACTTCAATTGAAGATGTGCTGGCTCTTGGGTTTTCAGAGATGACCATTTCAAATGAGCAGATGCAGGCGATAGGCGGGAGTACTCTGAAGATTATTGGAGGATATCTCCTTGAAGAGAATCACGCACTTCTCCGTGACTGGGCCGCACTTCCAGACCGGAAAATTTACTGAAGGGTTGGCAGCCTGCATTCACACCTGTTGATTGTCAGTGCGACGGTGATTGCAAAGATAGCCGGGGTGACAAATGCGAAGAGGAAGGACGTATACTCTGCGATAAACCCTGTCATGAATGGGAGCAGAGACAGGCCCCCATATGTCGAGGTATTTAAGAGCCCCATCAAAGCACCCTGTGGTGCCCTGGTTTCAGCGAGAAACGCCATCTGGGCAATGATAACCACCCCTGCACATACACCCATCAGTGGAAACCCAATCGGGCTCAAGAGACAGATGACAACAGATCCGCCGATCCCAAGTGCCCCAATGCGTATCGTTGTTACAGGCTCAAGCCGCATATGGGATATTAAAACGACGGTGATCATGGTTGTCAGGTTCATGCTTGCAATCAATATCCCGGTGATGAGTGGATCGTGTCCACCAAACTCTGGATAGAGGGCCGTTGCGGCACCAGTCGTTCCGACAATAACAATTGCCGAATACCAGAGCCATTTATAATCGCTTATGTACCGTGGAATGGTCGTAAGTTTCAAGAACTTCTTTGATGGCGCCTTCACCATCAGGAGTGAGAGGAGAAACGCGATAACAGAGATGATGGTAAAAAATGCAAGTCCGGAACGCGGGTCGGTTATAATGGATACAATCCAGCCGGTTCCGGCAAGGCCAGCCAGCAGACCGGCGTTCAATGCACCCATGAAATATCCGGATAACCGTTTATGATCCGGATCTGCATTCAGAAGCGACATTGCAGATGCAATGAAGAGACCTGCACCTATCCCCTCAAAAATCCTGGCAAGAACGATGATCTGGACAATATCGACAGTTATCAGGATAATGCCTGAAAGAACGGTTATCAGAAGTCCTGTCCTGATTAAAATCCGGGATCCTATCCGATCGCTTGCAATTCCCGCAGGAAAGACGGTAATGAGAGCACCAAAAAAATATGCAGAAAATATTATACCCTGAAGACCTGACCCTTCACCAAAAGCCGGCAGTACAGGCACCACCGCATTGGAGAGTGCCATGATCGCAAAGACTCCGAGGATTGAGGGAAGGTGGTTGCGGATCATATCATACGGTACGTTTCAAGGTTCATGGGGGAGTGGGTCTGGATATGGTATTTTTTATAGATAGAACTTGCAAGATCCAGGGTTTTCCCTTCCTCGCCATGGACACAGAATATCTTCTCAGGCCGTGGCTGCATGTGGTTGATATAGTTCATCAGCTGTCTCCGGTCCGAATGGCCTGAGAACCCCTCGACCGTGGTCACCTCAAGGTTCACATTGATGCTCCCTTTTGATCCGATCGGTATCTCACGCCAGCCCTTCTGGATACGTCTGCCGAGTGTTCCATCTGCCTGGTACCCGACAAATACCAGGGTGTTTCGTTCATCTCCCGCTAGATTATGCAGATAATCCATCACCGGACCGCCGTTCATCATACCGGAGGTCGAAATGATGACAGATGGTTCTCCTCCGATAACTGACTCGCGTTTTTCAGGAGAGTCTACCTGCTCGAAGCACTCTGAAAGGAATGGGTTTAAGCCTTCCCGAAAGATCTGGTTCCTGAGATCTGAATTGAGATATTCAGGATAGGTTGTGTGGATGGCAGTTGCCTCTTTAATCATGCCGTCCAAAAAGATCTTGATTTTTGGAAGTTCGTTTTTCCGGATTCCCTCCTCAAGCGCCAGCATCACCTCCTGTGATCTGCCAACGGCAAATGCAGGGATGATAACTTTCCCTCCTCGTTCAATCGTCCGAATGATCACGTCATAGAGCTTTTTCTCTGCCTCCTTTCGTGCAGGTGTCATATCTCTGGATGCTCCATAGGTGCTCTCGATAAAGATCGCCTCAAGCCGCGGAAACTGTGCGGTTGCAGGGTTGAAGAGGCGGCTTTTACTGTAATTGAAGTCACCGGTGAATGCGATATTGTAGAGCCCGTCACCTACATGGAAGTGTGCGATGGCAGATCCCAGGATATGGCCTGCATTATGGAATGTCAGTTTGATATCAGGGGCAATATCAGTAACAGATCCATAGTTTAACGTTATCGAGTTTTTGACATACTGTTTAACTTCATTTGAGGAATAGGGTGCGGGACGCCCCTCCTTATGAATCACTTCGAGGTAATCGAGCTGAAGCATGGAGGAGAGATCGCGTGTGGGTGGTGTTGCATAGATAGGTCCGGAAAACCCATAGCGGAAGAGGAGCGGTATCAGGGCACAATGATCAAGGTGGGCATGCGTGAGCACAACAGCGTCAAGATTGGTCAGGGGCTGGATCTCAGGTACTCCAAGGTACGGGGTTGCCCCATTGCTGGCGCCTGGTTTTTCCCCGCAGTCGATTAAGATCCTGCTTTCAGGTGTGGATAGGAGGAAAGCCGCCCGCCCGACCTCCCGGCAGCACCCGAGGGTCGTCACGCGCACCCACTGGTCTTTTGTACTGATATCCCGGTGGATCCGCCTGCCGCTCAAACGCAGGAACTCTTTTCTTTCATCACGGCTTGCACGAAGATACTGGCGGATCTGCTTGACCGTAGAGCTTTCGATTGGAGGTGTCCGGACAACTTTTGGTGTCCATCCGATGCTCTTTGTGATGTCCCGGAGCGTCGTTCCATTCTTTCCGATGACCACGCCTGGTTTTTCCGCTTCGATTAAGACTTCCCCGGTATCCGGGTCAAAGAAAATATCAGTGATTCCTGCATTCTCAGAAACGATGCGGGTGATCTCATCATAAGCACGTTCTGGGTCTTCAAGGACATTTGGACGGACAACGATGCGCTTCCGAAGGTCCCGTGCCAGTACCTTGATCAGCTCGGCGTTATCTGCAAACTTCTTTGGATCATCAGTATAGATAACCAGTTCAGGCCCTTCGAACTCGACATTTGATACAGTGATGCCCGTGGGTACCTTCCGGTTGATAAGCTCTTTCAGCTCTTTGAGTCTGTCCTCAATTAACATGGAAATGTTCCTGAAAAAAGTAAAAAATTAGGTGCGGAGGGATCTGGCTATCTCTTCGAGCGCGGTATCATCCATTACTTCGAACTTCTCCTTTGTAATAACGGCCACCTGGAACCCTTCACCAGATCCTGCATCACGCCGCATTGCTGATTGTATAGAGCGAACGGCAAGCTCTATTGCTTCCTGCTCGGTAAAGCCAGCCCTGAACCGGTCTTCAAGCACCCCAAATGCCATTGGAGATCCGGATCCTGTGGCAACGAAGTCATCTTCCCGCGTTGCGCCTCCCATTGCATCAACAGAGTAGACCGATGGCCCCTTATCATCAATACCTCCAACAAGGAGCTGTACATAATAGGGGAAGAACCGGTTCATGTTGAGGTAATTTGAGAGGAGTGTTGCGGCTGCACCCACTGAAATCGTCTGTCTCCTCCGGATCTGGTAGAGATTGCTCTCAACACTCATCAGGCGGGCAAGCTGCTGGGCATCACCCACGCCACCTGCAGTCGTCATGGCAATCGTATCCGTAATCTTATAGATCTTTTTTGCATTTTTACTTGCGATCATGTACCCCATGGTCGCCCGCTTTTCCGTTGCAAGGACAACACCTTCAGAAAATACAATTCCGATGGTTGTCGTTCCTTTCATAATTTCCTGTTGCTGTTGCATCATGGTATATGCCCCTGAAAATCAGAACGCAAAAAATGGTAAGCGTTATACCATACTTTGCTGCTTTTCAAGATAAATTTTCTTATTGAGGATTATAGTCGATGAGTGCTCTGATCAATTCACGATCATAGAGCATCGCAACCAGTCGTCTATCTCCGTTTACAATTGGAAGCTGATCGACACGGCCGCGTTTCATCTTTAATGCACATTCGCTCACTCCGGCATTCGTCGGAACTGCGATCACCTTCTTCACCATCGCAAGCCTGACTGGCTTTAATGGAAGCTGGATGCGGGAAATCCCATAGGATATCATATGCATATCACGAATGCTCTCCCATGTCCATTCATCATCATCGGTGCCGTTGCTGAAATCACTGATTTCAATATCATCTTCAATGCAGGAACAGCGGATCAGATCCCTCTCGGTAATAATCCCATCCAGCCGGTTATCTGAATCCAGAATGGAGATTGCATCAACATGAGCTATCTCCATAATCCTTCCAACAATATTGAGTGGTGTTTCGTTCCAGAGCGCGAAGGTTCTCGATACATATCTGTCCTTGATCTCGTCCTGGATCTTCATCTGCGCTACTGCACCAATGAGATCTGCGACACTGATAAGACCAACAAGCCTCCCATCTTCGATAACCGGGAGCCTCCGCACATTGTGTCGAATAATGACTTCAGCAGCCTCGCAAAGCGTTGCATCAGCATCGATTGTGATTGGATCAGGGGTCATCAGCAGTGCAATCTGCGTTTCATGGGGATTTCGGAGGAGATCTTTTCGGGTAATAATGCCAATGAGATTGCCCTCTTTCATCACCGGTACCCCACTGATCCCGGTTCTTTTCAGGATTTTCAGGATCTCATCCCTGTTTGCAGGAGTATCCGCAGTAACTACATTTTTCATCATGTAGTCACGGACGATCATATCGCTTATACCCTCACCACCATGGTAGAAACGTGGCTGTATTTGACTACATGGGCCGATACACTTCCGATTAAGAGGCGGTCAATCTCGGATTTACCCCGGGATCCAACGATGATGAGATCAACGTTTTCCGCTTCGGCAAGGTTTAGGATCTCGTTGCCTGCATGACCCTGTTTGAGGTGCTTTTTGATTTTGACCCCGACTTCAGCAGCCTGCTTCTCGGCTTTTTCAAGCAGTCTTGTCCCTTCCTGTTCAAGCAGGCTGTAGATAATCTCCCATGTATTATCCATCGGCACCGACGAGATGAGGCCGGTTTCAATGACATATATGGCATGCAGATCTGCTTTCCATCCACGGGCCATTTCTATCGCCCGGTCAAGCGCATTCATGCCTATATCAGAGCCGTCTATAGCGACCAGAAGCGTATGAAACATAGATACCACCAAAAATCAGTTCCTATGTATATGGTACTGATCCATTAAAAAAGAATCCTATCAATATGGCAGGGTTCGATCCGTGATACAAGGGTCTGGTGGAGATCACGCGAATATCTGAGGTTATACTGTTCACTATTTATCTCTATGAAAGATGCGGTATTTCCTTCTTCTATCCAGTAGGGTGTCTCAGTGAGATGAGATCCTGCAATACCCATCTCCAGTATGGTGTGTGCGGGAATATCAGAAATCGTCGAGAGAAATGACATTTCACGCCAGATGTCCGGCTGGACAAACATGGTGTTATCGGTTCCAAGGAAGACTGTACACCCATATTTGATCATCTTTTTGACAGGAGGAAATGCAGGTGAGCCGGTCACCCTGAGAATCCAGTTTGATCTTGGGCAGATGGCAATAGGGATATCCGCATCGGCACAATACCGGAGATCCCGATCGCGCGCATGGGTGCAGTGGATGAGGAGATCAGGATCATAGGCGAGCGCACCTTCGATATCCTGGTCGTCCTGTTCGCCGGCATGGATGGCGATCATGCGCCCCTGTCGCCGTGCCTCGTCCACCTGGCGGTCGAGGTCTGCTATGTCGCGGACGCTGCTGATCCCAAATCCATCGGCTGTGAGCTCGCCTCCATCCCTTCCGAATATGAGTGGACGCGTCCTGAATCCCTCTGCTGCTTCTCGGAGTGCATCCACCCCAAAAACTCCACCCTCACGAAAGTCTGCAAAACCGGCACACCCGGTGTGTTCCAGAAGACCGATGGTTGCACGCATGGCAGCAACAAGGGTCTGTTTGTTTGTTGCGCGCAGTATCCTGTGTTTGATGCCATCGGGTGGTGCAACAATGGCAGAGAGATCCCCTTTGATGGGAATATCCATTGCAACCGTATCGCCAATATGGGTATGTGCATTAAATAAGGCAGGTAGAATCCAGTATTGTTTCGGTACATTTCCTTCTTCTATTGTACGGATGATCCCATCTTCAACCAGGATGGTTGCCGGTGTAGGTTCAAGATCTTCTCCAAGAAATACGATACCTTCATGGGAGCTTTCCCTCTCCATATCTATCCATTGTCCGCTTGTTTATATATAGGCACGGAGATACCTGTAATCATGGCTAAGAAAAAGGGCGGGAAGATGATATCCTCTGCAGGTCTTGTCACCTACTATGACAGCGAGGATCGTCGACAGGTTACAATCGATCCAAAATATGTATTTGCACTGGTTATCGGAGTGGCGGTCTTCATCTTTATTCTTAACTTCATATATTAATTTTAATTTTTTTTACAATCTTTCAGTGCTTTTGTGATCAGGTCCTCGTGATCTGAAAAGTAGATCATATCATGCCCGGTCCAGGTCTCCATATTTCGGAAAAGAACAGCTGGAACGCCTTTGTTGCTTTCTCCCATGACAACATTTGCAAAACCTGCAATCTCATCGACCACCGCCTCTTCGGTGATAAGGAGTTCGTGGCCAAAGAGATCGTGATCTCCCCTGAAATCCCGGATCCCGGGCATCCCGCTCCACCCGATTGCATGTCCGGTCTGGCCCCGCCGAAATGCCCTCCCGCAGGTGTCGGTTAAAATCACGCGGATATCAGATCCGGTATAGTGTGATATTGCAGACCGGATTGCATCTGCTGCTGCCATCGGGTCAGCCGGCAGCAGGATCACCGTTCCATCTTCGACATTGCTCTGATCAACGCCTGCCCTGACCCCGATATGGCCCGATCTGAGCCGTGAGAGGATAAAGGGCGCTTCCAGGATGATCTCGACGGAAGAATCGATGACGGCCTGGACAAAACGAGGGTCTTCGCGGGTATACGATGCGATGCGTTGTGCTTCTGGTGTTGGGTTGATATCTGCCAGAAGCCTTATATTTCCGATTGATTTTGAATAGACAGAACTTGCAATACAGAGGATATCTCCGTTTTGAAACGAAATTCTCTCTGCAATGAGGCGAACCAGATCATCGCCCGGCTGGATAATGGGGAGGCCTTCTACCCCGATGACTTCAATTGACATCTGATCTCTTCTGTTACTCACCACCTACAGATTAAGATACTGAATTCGTTACTGGTTCAGCCATGATGCAGACAACTTCAATGTCCGATGGTTTTTCCTTTGTTCCGATACCTTTATGGTTAACTCCGCATACCATCGGTTACGTATGTACCTTGTTATCAGGTGTCCCGGCTGCCGATCCTTTACCTATATGGATCATCTGCAGCGGTGGAAGCTCTGTCCGGTCTGTGGTGAGATCATCAGCTCGCAGAAGACGACTGTATATCTTGAAGTGGAAAAGTATACCGAGGCAGACCAGATTGTTATGCAGCTGGAGCAGTACCTGAAGAAGATAAATCGTGGCGATCTCACTGATGAAGAGATCGCATCCCTGCGTGCCACCTATGCACGGTGGGTGAAGGCGCACCTCCATTCTTAATTACATTGCACATAGGAGCATATACTCACAATCAAGAGCAGTATCAGCTGTTCCGGATTATTTAAGGTACCTGTACCGGGCAAGATAGAGGTCTCCTTTTCCCCGGTTTGCAACATCGCCTTTGAAGTGGTGAAAGAGTATGCCCTCATACTTGTTGGTTCCAACATGCTCAAACGTTGGAATCATCTCTTCGGCACATCCGTATACATAACAGGTGCCAGCTGACATATTTGCACAGACACGACTGCAGTCTCCCAGAATGGTGACGGTGCCTCCTTTCATCTCAGCGCAGGGAAAGTCACCTGTATTTCCATGAATAAGCACTTCTCCCCCGGCAATATGCTCACAGGCGAAGTCTCCGACTGATCCGAGCACCTCAACAGATCCGCCACGCATCCCCCGTCGTCCGCCACGGTATCCGCTAGCACAATAGTCGCCCGCATCACCATGGCAGAGTACCTCGCCACCCTGCATTTCGCGGGCCAGCCAGTGGTCTGCTGAACCAAGGATCTCAATGTTGCCGCCTTCCATGAAGTTGCCGCAGTGCATCCCGATTGTGCCTTCAATGGTAATGGATCCACCGGTCATGTATTCGCCAACCCGTTTGACACGGGATGTATCGCCACGGATGAGAATCTCAACATCATCGGGTGATGATGCCGATCCTTTGATACTGAGTTCTGCAACATCGGTGAGCGGAACCGTTCTGTTCCCCAGCCCAACGAGGATCTCCTCCTCCCTGTAAAACGCATCAGGTATGATCGCCTCTGCTTCTATTGGAATGAACGGGTTCTGTCGGTTATGAAATGTAATGGTCACATTCATAGATCGGTCTCCGTCTCAATGCAGTAGTTCCTGTGGAGGTACTCCTCCTGCACAGGATAGTTGCTCATCCGGACACTGTAATACCGCTCAAAAAGGGAGCGGAAATCCTCATCATGCTGCATATCATAAGCCTCGGGGACCTTTGGCTTTACCCAGAATGTGGTGTTCTCTCCATGGATCACCGCATCTCCCCGGCGGGATACGACTCTGCCGCGCTTGATTGTATATTCTGTTTTTGAAAATCCACTGATTACCTTTTCATAGTCAATGGCCGGGTCGATTTCGTCAACCGCAATCGGATATATGGCGATATCTGCTTCTGCCCCCGGCATCAGGTGGCCCTTGCCGATGTCGGTGATACCAAGGGCTCGTGCCTGGCCACTCCGGGTCATGACCGCTATCTCATACCAGTCCAGCTCCCGGTCAATTGCATGCAGGGGCACCCGTTTTTCGGTATCTGGATGAATGGTTCTGCATTCGGCGTCACGGTACTTCTTGCTCATCAGGAGTGCGATTATCTCTGGATACTTGACAAAGGGTGCCCCGTTTGGATTATCAGTTGTCAGGAGGCACTGCCAGGGACTTTTCACAAGAAGTGCCAGTTCAAGGCCGATTGCCCACATGATGCTGTTGACCAGGTTCTTTCTCCTGTAATTGACCGGAATGATGCCGGATCCGGTTTCAAGTTCAACATCATGGTTGCTCCATTTGTCATGATGGAGCCGGTAGAGGTTGAACTCCATTGGACCGTCAGCGGTCATGGTTGTCGTCCGCCCAAACATCACCTGGCCCATATCGATGACGATCTGAGGCCGTAAATTAACCATATTGGCAATTGGTTCGCTTTTTGAGCAGAAATCCGCCCATCCACTTCCGCCATAGGCATGGAACTGGACGTGGGTCGCATAGAGCGTCTGGCGCTTCTTGTTCAGGTCGGGAACAAGCCCTAATGATCCAAGGGTGCAGGTGAAGTTGCCGGGAGTTCCCAGGTTGTTGCAGTGGAGGTGAACTGAATGTGGCAGATGCAGCATTTCATTTATCCTGACTGCACCCCTGATGATGTCTGCCGGGGTGAGATCGAATGTGGGCATCTGTTCATTGATACAGGAGACATTGTTCCCAAACCCCCATGCTTCTGTCCCTCCGGGATTTGTGAGTTTGATGGCAAATCCTTTCACTGCAGTGAGAAACCATGCAACGATCGCAGCGGCCCGTTTCAGATCCCCATCTTCAAGTGCCTTCAGCATCCCCCAGTTTCCATCAAAGAGGGTGTTTGCAAACGAATCCTGGAGCGGAGTGAATATAAACTCCTCATGGGTGTGCCGGGCCTCAAGCGGTGCCATCGCACCTTCAACAATGCTGGTGTATCCCAGGGCACTGTACCGGTAGCTGTTTCCATAGGTGGTCGGGACGCTGTATCCTGAGGTGACATGCATGGGTCCCCGTCGCCAGGTCCTTCCGGCACGCATATCTTCCGGGCTCATGTACCGCCCGAAGTTTACTTTCGTCCCCGAGATATGTGTATGGGAGTCGATACCGCCGGGTAATGTCAGAAAACCCTGTGCATCGATTACCTCTGCCTTGTTGGATGCTTCTTCAACGATGTTCTCCCCGGATATGGCAATATCCATTATCTCTCCATTGATTCCTGAGATCGGGTCGATAACATATGCATTTTTCAGTAAAATCTCAGCCATTGCTGTTCATCTCCCTGACTCGTACATTGATTCGCTCAAGGATCTCCTGGTCTGTTGGAAAATCAGTTTCGATCACCTTCTTCATCCGTATCGGAACACCATCCATCCTGTATGCGGTCCCTGCCACCTCAATGCCGGTAATGGCAACCGGGATCTGGATCTGGCAGAGTGCGGTGGTGGCATTAACACAGGGATCTATCTGCACAGTTGGTATTGCAGCCATATGTTCAATGGATGATTTAGGAAAATGTGCCCCGGGATCACTTGCAATAACAAGACATGCATCAGGCTCTTTTCTTTCAAGTACATCAATAACTGTTGTTTCACCAGGGTTATAGAATGCAATACCCCTCGCAAAATCAACTGCAAAGGGATATCCGGCCATCCAGGTGAGGACTTCATTGAATCCATAGACATTGTAGTGGCCCCGCATGGCGCTGATGGTAAACTTGGTCTTGCGGGAGAGCTCAGAGACCAGTTCGATGGCATTGCGGATATTCTTGTATTTTCCCCGTGTCATCGAGACGC
Source organism: Methanocalculus sp. MSAO_Arc2 (assembly GCA_003838065.1). GTDB lineage: Archaea > Halobacteriota > Methanomicrobia > Methanomicrobiales > Methanocorpusculaceae > Methanocalculus. The sequence continues at coordinate 442 of QZAC01000099.1, read as the reverse complement.
CAAGACCAAAGAAGACAGCACCATATCGTGCCTGAAGACAGAGATTAACAACACGCTGAAGCTGTTCCTTCTTTACACCGGCCACCTTATCGGGAACGACTGAACCCTTCCCCCGGACCATTGCACGCAGCGCTGAGAGGACGAGATAATCGCCCCCCGGCTTCACCTGAAGGAACTCATCTGCAATCTTAGCGGTCTCTGAACGCCTGATATCGACAACGACGACCTTTCTGTCACTAACAGTATTCTCGAAGAAATATCCATCTGCATAGGTGGTATACCGGCTCATATGGCGTGGATGCGCCTCGATCGGGTTGCATCCCCAGTAGATGACAAGATCTGCCCTGTTCTTCACCTGGCCAAGGGTGCAGCCGGGGTGGCCGACCTCCTGGATCGCAAGAATTGACGGGTTATGGCAGACCGAGGTGGTGCTGTCAATGAG
>QZAC01000098.1 GCA_003838065.1 Methanocalculus sp. MSAO_Arc2 | reverse complement strand
TGATAGGCGATCGTGAGATAAGTCCAACCGAATTTCTGAGCCTGCATTCATACTCACCCTTAAGCAGGCGAAAGGAAGCACTTCCCATATGATCAAGGGTGTCTGAAGCCACAATCAAGCCTCTGTTCCAGAGTTCTATCCGAAGACCTATCGGAGATGTGGCTATCCCTTCCACTTTAATCGAAATCCTGCCACTATTAGCCTCTCCGGAAGATTTTCCAATCGGTCCGGTTTTCTTTGAGGCATGTGCATACAGGCGTTTTGGATGATACAACCGTGCCAGTCCTGCCAGGGTTTGTGCCATCGGGGTGGGTAGTTCGGTTATCGTATATAAGGTGTGTATAGGAAGCTTGAAAATGGCAGTATCCCCAAAGATGGATCCAGCTGTGTCGGTATATTCTGCACCTGCAGGCTCACCTGATACGACAATGACCATAGCTCTGATGATAGTAGCATCCTGGTACAGGATCATACCTGAAAGTCCTGTAGAGATCACTTCTTGTATGCATTCTTCCAGGCTACCAGACCTTTTTCTATCACAATCTTCTGAAGGCATCTCTGCTTATCTCCACTGGATTTTATAATTGTAAACTCTACTGAATGGAAAGATGAGCAGTACTGTTCGTTCTATTCTTCAATATGTATTCCTCTCACCGGACCGCATTTGTAACGAACCCGGGATCGCCTCGCATAATATGCAAATGACTCTGCCATCTCACATATATGATCTCCCAGACCACGTATCAGTATGATTTTGAGTCTGATAGTCCCCTACCTGGCGGCTTCAGTAACGTTTCTGTATGGGTCAGTACTGGATATCCGTGATAGGCGGGTACCATTTCGAACCTGGTATCCAATGATCCTCATATCGACTCCGTTCTCAGTCTGGGTGTACTATCTTCTCCTCGTGGGGGATCCATTCTTTTTTATCATCATCGCAGCTGCAACCTGTATCTTTTGCTGTTTAATGTATGCAATTGCATATTTTGGCCTCTTTGGGGGTGCGGATGCATGGGCCCTGATCTTTATCGCACTGTTCATCCCGCTTTTTCCTATTGAACCGATATTCGGATACCCTCCACTCCCCATCTTTGCCTTCAGCGTCCTTGCAAACGCTCTTATCCTGAACCTTAGCATACCGGTTTTTTTCTTTCTCTTCAATATTCTCAAAGGGAACCAGGCCCCTCTCCTGTATCGGTTTATAGGATTTCCTGTGAAATCATCAGATATCAGGTCTGTCTTTGGATTTATTATGGAAGATCTCGATGAAACAGAGGATGGAATACACCGCCGTTTCCTCCCATTTCATGAAGCAATTGGAAGAATGGCGAAAGAAGATCGGATCTATACACGCGATCTGAGGGAGAGACCTGAGCATTTCGAGCGTGAACTCTATCTGTATGAACAAGCTGGTTCGGTCTGGATATCCTATGGCGTTCCGTTTTTCATCCCGATCACAGCAGGTCTCTTCGTATCATTTATCCTCGGAGACATCCTCACTACAGTGATGAATATTGTGTTGGGAGGATTAAGTGTATGATTGATCTCCATTATCAATATGGACGTAATCCGGTTATTGTACAGGGCGGAAAATCGCGTGAAGTGCTGAAGTCAACATGGACAGATGCGGAATCTGTAAGACAGACGCAAAGAACCGGATATGCGCATTCACTACAGCCTGAGCAGAAAAAAGATAGGCCAACCCGGGGAAGAAAGCGGCCACTTCCGACGTATCATCCAGATCAGAACCGATTGTGATGCCGACTCGCCCCTTTACCAAATTAAACAGGCAGCTGCCGGCTGCCATAATAGATACCCATCCTGATTCTTCAGAAATGGAGAGTGAGAGGTTCTTCTTGATCAGATCGTTGATCCGGAAAAGGTGTAGAAATAATACGAATGAAGACATGTACTATATGGTAGATTTTTTATGAAACTGGTACCCGATACAAGCGTCGTCATTGACGGACGCATAACATCAATGATACAAAATGGTGAGTGCAGAGACGCTACGATAATTATACCAGAGGCGGTCTTTGCAGAACTTGAAGCACAGGCAAACCATGGACGCGAAATCGGCTTCTCCGGGCTTACAGAGATCCAGGAGCTCTGCAGAATGCGCGATGAGGGGCTTATCGAGCTGAAATTTGTTGGGGAACGCCCCCGCCTTGACCAGGTCAAACTCGCAAGTGGCGGGGAAATCGATGCGATGATCAGGAATGCTGCGATAGAGTACGAAGCTTCATTTATCACGTCCGACATTGTCCAGGCAGAAGTGGCACGGGCAAAAGGTATTCCTGTCATCTTCATGAAGCCGCAGATTGAAAATTTCACCCCCCTTGGGATCGATCACTTCTTTGATGAAAATACCATCGCGGTCTACCTCAAGGACAGGGTACCCCCATATGCGAAAAAAGGACGTCTCAAAGAGATGCGGCTCGTCCCGATACGGGACGCACCCATGACAGAGTCTGAGCTTAGAAAACTTGCCCAGGAGATTCTGGAGCGGGCAAAGCGTGATCCAGACGGTTTTATTGAGATAGAAGAGCGTGGTGTAACGGTGGTGCAGATCGGCTCCCTCCGCATTGCGATCACCCGCCGGCCTTTTTCAGATGGAATGGAAATATCGGTAATTCGTCCAATCGCTGATGTCTCTCTTGATGACTATAGTAAATCTGAAGAGATAAAACGATCAATCATCAGTGACCGGTGCGGAACCCTTATCGTCGGACCCCCGGGGTCCGGTAAATCAACACTTGCTCAGAGCATTGCGATATTCCTTGCAGATCGAAATTTTGTGGTTAAAACAATGGAAACTCCACGCGATCTCCAGGTGCCTGATCATATCACCCAGTACACCACGCTGAATGGAAGTATGGAACATACTGCAGAACTGCTCAGCCTTGTCCGCCCTGATTTTGTCGTCTTTGACGAGATCAGAAAACCTGAGGACTTTACTATTTATGCTGATCTCCATCTCTCCGGGATCGGCATGATCGGGGTGCTGCATGCTCATAAAGTACAGGATGCAATTCAGCGTTTATTATCCCGGATCGAATTTTGCCTCCTTCCCCAGGTTATCCCTTCAATAATCTTTGTTTCTGAAGGCCAGATTGAAAAGGTATATTCTGTCAACCTCTCAATTGAACGTCCAACAGGCCTTTCCGCATATGGCATGGAGATCGCACCTGGACCGATCGTGACAGTGAGAGATGAAGAAACCAACCTTCCAGTCGTTGAGATCTTCCATTATGGCGGGGAGACGGTAGTTGTTCCTGTACAAAACATTTCCATTCACAAGCAGTATACTGAACCGCTTGAGAGCGTTTCACCTGTACATCAAGTTCCAGTTTCTGCTCAATGGAAGGTAATTGAAAAGGAGATCCAGAAAGAGATCGGCAGGTTCACTGAAGGATATGTGGATGTCAGGATGATTTCAGATACAAAAGCATGCGTTTACATTGAGGACCGTGATATCCCCGCCACCATTGGAAAAGGGGGAAAAAACATAGCATCCATTGTCAATAAGATTGGAGTTGGCATTGATATCAGGTCACGTTCAGAACTGGATAACTCAAGGGTTGAGGACGAGGATGATAGTCAAGATCTACAGTCAGCTTCCAAGAGCGGTGTTTTGATCAGAACCGATAAAAAATATCTAATCCTCACCTGTCCCGAACACACAAAAAAGATTGTTGATGTCTTTTCCGGCAAGGAATACCTCTTCACCGGGACTGTTGAGGAAAATGGTGAGATCTTTTTAGCAAAAAACAATTCAATCGCTCAGGAGATAATACGCCGTCATTCAGAGGGAGAAGAGATCACAGTTCGTCCAGTAGACTGAAGCAAGTGGGAGAGATATCTGTGAGTGATAATAAACAGTGGATGACTGACAGGGTTTCAGATAGCAGCTGGATACAGGAATTTGATTCAGACCCGTCAGAGAAAGAGAAATGCTACATTAACGTTGCATATCCGTATCCAAGCGGTGCAATGCATATCGGCCATGGACGAACATACATTGTACCGGATTGCATTGCCCGGTTCTGGAGGATGCGGGGCCGGCAGGTCCTCTATCCCATGGCATTCCATGTGACCGGATCCCCGGTTATCGGGATATCGAAGAGAATTGCCCGGGGCGATGAAAAGACGGTTGCCCTCTATCGTGACCTCTATAAAGTACCCCCCGACATTATTGACAGTTTTTCTGATCCACTTGCGATTGTTGAGTATTTCTCTGATGAATATCAGCGGGTAATGCAACGGATGGGACTCTCGATTGACTGGCGACGCCGATTTACAACCATAATACCACAATACTCAAAATTCATTGAATGGCAGTACCATCATCTCTATAACCAGGGGCGGGTCGTCAAAGGAGCACACCCGGTCAAATACTGCCCGCATTGTGAAAACCCGGTGGGCGATCACGATCTCCTCGAAGGAGATAAGGCTGACATTATCCGTTTTATCTTTGTCAATTTTGAAGCTGATGACTTTCAAATCCCCTGTGCAACGCTTCGGCCAGAAACAATCTATGGGGTGACGAACCTCTGGATAAACCCCGGTGTCATGTATGTCAGGGCTCTCGTGGATGGAAAATTCCAGCTTCTGTCACGTGAGGCTGCTGATAAACTTTCGATGCAGAAACATGAGGTCTCAATTACAGGTGAACTCAACGGTGCTGCACTCGTTGGTTCGATGGTTTCTCATCCACTGTGCGGGAGTGTCCGGATCCTTCCAGCTGATTTTGTTGATCCTGATATGGGTTCAGGTATCGTGATGAGCGTTCCCGCCCACGCTCCTTATGACTATATCGCTCTCCTTGACCTCCAGAAGAGTGGAAAATATACTGACATTTTCCCGATTCCACTTATAGAAGTTCAGGGCTATGGCGAGGTCCCGGCAATGGAAGCTGTCAATCGTGCCGGGGTAGATCATCAACTTGATCCTAAGATGGACCAGGTGACGCAGGAGGTGTATGCTGCCGAATTTTCCCGTGGAAAACTTCTTCCTATTTGTGGAGAGCATGCAGGAAAACCTGTACGTGTAGCCCGTGAGGATCTTGCTGAAGTGATGGAACGCGAGTACGGATCGATATGGTTCTTTGACTTTGACACACACCCTGTTGTTTGCCGCTGCGGCAGCCGCGCCTATGTCTATATTCTTGATGATCAATGGTTCCTTACCTATAGCGATCCGGAATGGAAAAGAGAGGTGCACCATGAGATCGAAAAGATCACCTTTGTCCCCCCCGAAGTACGTACGGAGTTCGATCGGACCGTCGACTGGCTGAAAGACTGGGCATGCACCCGACGCGTCGGGCTCGGTACACGGCTACCATGGGATCAGAACTGGCTCATCGAACCACTCTCTGATTCGACAGTATACATGGCATACTATACCATCGCCCACCAGATCGGTGATATACCGGCAGAGTCCCTCACCCCTGAAGTCTTTGATTATATCTTCCTTGGGAGAGGGGACCCGCAGGGACTGGACAGGGCAACCCTTGATACCCTCAGATCCGAGTTTCTCTATTGGTACCCCTACGATTTCCGGTTCTCTGCAAAAGATCTGATATCAAACCACCTGACATTCCAGCTCTTCCACCACCGTGCACTATTCCCGGACGAACTCCAGCCGAAAGGAATGGTCGTCTTTGGTATGGGACTTCTTGATGGGGCGAAAATGTCCTCGAGTAAAGGAAATGTCTTCCTCCTTGATGATGCAGCAGAGGAATTTGGGGAAGATACCGTCCGCATGTTCCTTGTTGGATCTGCTGAACCCTGGCAGGACTTTGACTGGAGAAGTGATCTGGTTTCATCAACCAGAAAGCAGATCGACCGCTTCATCGGATATATACATGAGTCAAAGAAAGCAACCGGAACAAATCGGATAGACGCATGGCTCGCATCACGACTTCAGCGCCGGATAGTGGTTGCAACCGAAAGCCTTGAATATTTCCAGACACGTCAGGCTCTCCAGGAGGCGTTCTTTGGGATTGAGTCGGATTTGAAGTGGTACAGGCGACGTCTGCCAGCGAACATGCCGGGCGGATCAATACTGCAGGATCTTGCCGATGTCTGGGTGCGGCTTCTTGCACCGATTATTCCCTTCACCTGCGACAAACTCTTTGGCGAACTCGGGCATGGAGGGCCGGTATCCTATGCAGAATGGCCGGAGCCCAACCCCGGCCTGATAGACCCTGAAATCGAACTCGCGGAGGAGTTAATTACACGAACTGTCGAAGATATTGAGTCGATACAAAAGATCATCCCATTTACACCATCAAAGGTGATGCTTATCCTGGCCCCTTCATGGAAGCTGGAGGTCTTCAGACGCGTTGCTACTGCAGAGGACCGCAGAATGGTCACAAAAGAGCTCATGAAGGATGAAGCAATGAGGAAACGTGGAAAAGAAGCAGCAAATGCAATACAACAGGCAACAAAACTGATCCATGGCCTTCCCCCAGGGCTTGTTGCCGATATCTGTTCGCTCTCTTTTGATGAGGAGGTGATCTTTTCAGAGGCTGCTTCATTCCTTGAAGAGGAATTTTCCGTAACAATTGAGATTATCTCTGCAGAAGAGAGCACGCATGCCAAGGCAGGAATGGCCCTCCCCTTCAAACCAGCAATAATTGTGAAGTAAAAATTTATTCTTCTTTTGGTTTTGCCCGCTTCACCCGCTCTTTTGTGGTAAACCCGGTCAGAAGATCGAGATATTGCCTGAACTTCCTGTTTGTATCGATAATTACCTCGTCACTTGCGGATATATCAGACTCGGTATCAACAAACGCTGTTTTATTCTGCTCACCTGGCCAGACTTCAAGCTTTCTGATTGCTCCATAGGAGATGATATAGCGACCGTCCTGTTGTTGTGGTTCAACACCAAAGATCTCTCTGAGACCCTGCTCCATTCGCTCCTGAAGATCCTTTGTCTTCCCTCTCTTGATCTGGTATTCCTGCATAGTATAATGTATGAGGGATGTGTATGTAATTTTAATGTCCAGAGATATGAATGATTTAAAGGTGATCTCACGCGATCTCTCTGAGAAGGGATCTGTCGTGATGATGGGATTTCCCGGCTCAGGTCTTGTCGGGAGCATCGCTCTGCAGTACATGGTCGATCAGCTTGAATTTAATCACATCGGCAACATCACGAGCCGTTTTTTCCCGCCGATGTCAATGATGGCGAAAGGAGTGATCAATGCCGCTGTGCGCATTTACGAGAAGGATAAGTTTACAGCAGTCGTTGCCGACATTCCGATCCATCCGTCTATCTGTTATGAGGTGGCAAATGGGATCCTTGACTGGCTTGATGATTTTGATGTCAAGGAGATTGTAACGATTGCAGGTATTATTACAAATGAATCGGAGAAGAGGGTTTTTGGTGTTGCAAGTGACGAAGAGGCTGTTCACAAGATCCGTGATCATACGATCATTCTTCCGATGGGAAGCATCTCAGGGATTGCATCCAGCCTCCTGACCGAATGCAAATTACGCAGGATTCCCTGTATCGGCCTTCTCGGAGAGACGGTGAATAATCCTGACCCACGGGCAGCGGTCTCAACAATAGAGGTGCTCAACCAGCTGTATTCTCTGAACCTGGATATTGAACCCCTGAATGAACAGGCCGAAGAAATTGAGGCAACAATGCAACGGCTTGCAGAGGAGGTCCAGAGTTCAGAGGTCCCGCAACAGAAAAAAGAAAATCTTCCAATGTATTGGTGATTGCCATGATAATTGCAGCATTAACCGGGATATCCCCTTCTATCATCAATGATCTCAAACAGGGCAAGCCACGGACCATTGAGCTCCAGAGTGCCCATAACATCATCACACTCTCCAAAGTTCAGCCAGGCGACCATATATTTCTGACCGCAGTTGCTCCTGAAGATCTCTCGCAGGGGGATTCAGGGATCATCCTGCTTGTACAGATGGTTTCGATCGCAATGAAACGGATGATCGAATATTCCCATGCAAGTTTCTTTGAAGAACGGGAGCGCACTTCTGCACGTGTGCAACTGAGGTATTGTGGAACATCTATTGTAAAAGGGATTGAAGAACGTGGATGCTGCGAGGCCACCTATGTACATGTGGTGAAGGCCTCCTGCTTCCACGCTGTCTGATCTCTATTCACGTATTTTTTTTACACAGAACCCGACGTTCTCACCAAACCGCCGGATCGTATCGATTCCTTCAGTATCAGCCATCACTTCGCCCGGCCCTTTTCCAAATGCCATATTCCAGTACGTTGACCCGCAGACGATCATATCATTGATGAGATAAAACATCAGGAGTTCCTGAATGGTTGCAGTCTGGCCACCCCTCCGTGCAACGGCAATCGGGCCTCCAACCATTCGTGAAAGGAACTGATCGTTCCCACGCGAGACCATGCCAATCCTCTGGAGCGCGGCCATCAGGTCACCGCGGGCAGTTCCAAAGTATACCGGTGTTCCGACAACCAGACCATCGGCTGATCGGATCTCATCGATCATCTCGTTTATTCCATCATCGATAGCACATATTCCGGTTTTTTTGCATGAGTAACAGGCGATGCAGGACGCTATCTGTTTTCCCCGAAGGCTGATTATTTTTGTATCGACACCTTCAGCCTCGATAGCCTTTCTGCATTCTTCAAGCACACATTCAGTATTGCCACCGGCACGGGGGCTTGCATTGATCAAAATAACTTGTGCCATGATCCTTCAGTTCAGATAGGATCCAGGGAGGTAAAAAGGATGGGGGTTGTGTCTTTCCATTGCCATACTGATCGAAAGAGGAAATACATGCTGAATCCGAAATAGTGCAATCGCCGGGATCTCGTTAGAAAAAAAGTGGAGATTATTCTTTGTTCAGCCAGTCATAGAGGAACACGGCAACAAGTGCCCCTGCAATCGGGCCAATTACATAGATCGGGAAAAACTCCCAGAGATTTCCTCCACCGAGCAGAGAATTTCCAACAAAGGGGCCAAAGGTACGGGCCGGGTTAATCGACGAACCGGTAAGATTACCGATTGTGGTGATGATACCAGCTACCGTAAGTCCGATGATCAAGCCTGCAAAGCCTTCTGGTGCCCGTCTATCAACAGCAACTCCCATGATGGCGAGCATTAAAAGAAATGTTCCAATGGCCTCAACCAGGATCGCCTGGCTGTAGGTGATACCCGGGAAGGGTGCCGTTGCACCGAGTCCGCCGATAGTAACCGATTCAGGACCGGCGCAGGCAAAGAAGAGGAAACTCGCGATCGTTGCTCCGATAAGCTGTGCTATGATGTAGGGACCCACTTCGCGAGTCGGGAACCTCTTCGATGCCCAGAGCGCGATTGTGACAGCCGGGTTAATATGTGCGCCGGATATTCTTCCGAGTGCATAAATGGCAGCAGCTATCGCAAGACCAAAGGCAAGACCGATTGCAAGCCAGTCTCCAAGTCCACCGAGATACCCAATACCGATACTGAAATCAGACATGGGTTGTTCTCCTTTTGCAAGCATCAGGGTTATTGCGGCTGCTCCCGCACCAAAAAACACAAGGAGGAAGGTGCCGACAACCTCAGCTACACACCGTTTCAGAAGTGACATGAACCCACCTCACGACTTCATGGCATTGTAGCAGGGGGGGCAGAGAATGCGAGGAATGCTCTGTTTGAGCTTCTTTGCCGGGAAGGGATATCCTCCCTCCCACTTTTCCATCTCCTCCCTCATTGCATGCTCTGTACAAAGACCCATGCCGCATATGATGCAGATCGCCACTGCATCGCTGGTTTTTCCCTGTTCTGCGCATATATAGCATTTCATACAGGATCACCTGCTGCTTATACCGCATCTCTGTATTCACAGTACTGGTGCCTGAAGTCAACGAGACATGCCGCAGCACAGTCTTTGCATGCACGAACCGGAGCAGCAGCCCACTTCTTGTTGAGCGCAATGATATTGGTCATCATCGTCGCCGTCACCGGTTCGCTCGTCAGGAGGCACGGATAGTCGGAGAGCCGCATCAGCGCAGAAGCACGAACCGTGATCGCACAGGCCGGATATGCATACCATTGCGGGTTCATCAGCACCTCGTTTTCATAGATCGGTGAGAGATCGATTTCACATCCGGCAACTTTTGGGACGAGTTTCCTGTCAGATCCGGCTTTTGATCTCCGTGCCCGGTCGAGGATCTTCCATCCGCGGTAGAGCATATCCATAAAGTCACAGTTATGCAGCTCGGCTGCAGCCCCCCGGGTTGGTTTGAGCTGTACAAAGTTGTGGAACCGCTTGGTGAGCAGGTCAACCATCATCGGCGCATTGAACCCGTCAAGTTCAAGGATATACTCGGTTGCGCAGGCAGATGCACCGGTTGCAACCGAGAGGATATCAAACTCGCTCTTCATCTTGTCGACGTTTGCATCGAGTGTTTTCTCCATAACACCGGTGACTGCGTCTATTGTGGCCATGATCACATCATCCTTACACATATTGTAGGTCGATTGTGCGATATGGTGGCCGATATCACCCACACAATATGCAGGGATGGTGACGATATTTCCATAGTGAACTTTGTCATCAATAGCCGCCTTCACAGCAGGCAGGACGTGCTCCCGGTACTTGTCCATGTACTTCCTGACGTCAAATGAGGTATGGCCTGCCCCGTCCATCAGTTCGGCCTGGGCCTTCACCGGGTTCTTGTAGATCTCCTGGACCTGCTTCACCTCTTTCTCAGTTGCATCTGCAAGGGTGTCTCCTTCTTCAACACGTGTTGCAAAGACTTCGCCGACACCATAGGAAGTATTCATTCCCCAGGATTTTGCGGCAAGTATCGCCTTTTTGTGGGCCTCGGGAATCTCAGTCTTCTTCAGGATCTGATTCACAACAGCGCTTGTACTCCCCGGGATCAGGGCAAAGTCAACAACACAGGTCGGACCATAAAAGCCTGCATATCGTCGTGCAGATTCACGCCCGATGATTACATTGGATTTACCTATCTGGGTGACAAATGCATCAAGGCTCTTTTCAAATTCCGGGTCCTCATCACAGAGGATCTCAAGAACAACAGGCGTCTGATAATGTTCGACAAAAGGGTCGTCTTCTGGCCTGATTTTATTTGTAAGGCTCTTCAATGCATTGTAGTGGGAGACGACCGATGCCTTATGCAGGTTGATTACAGCTTCACTCTGCCCGGATGCGGGCATCATTTTCTTGACCGCCTCGACATAGGCTTCGGCATCTGTGAGTACACACTCCGATCCCCGCTTCTTCTTGATCGTCTCTACATCTGCTCGCTGGACACCCATCGCCTCAGCGATAATTTTTCGATAGAGTTCTGACATATTTTCACACCTCTCTTTGGGCATCTGCCCAATGGCATTGCCTAAGATCATAATACATAATAAAGATGATGTTAAAATAATGAATAAATTGAAAATAATTAGTTTATATATATATATATATATAAAATATATTAGTTGTATAAATATTAAATAATTAAAAAAATATAACAATAATATAAAAAATTATGTACAATTATATTTTGGATCTATCGAAAAAGCCGTATGGCTACATGGCGGCCCTTTTTAAGATTATATTCCATTCTATAAATGTGTAGGTGAAATACCCCTCTGAACGCAATGAGCAGAGCAGTTTACCCGGAAATAATCGGTGTTGCATCTTCATCAAATGGATTTTTCCGCATCGCAAGCGAGAAGAGGTATGGATAGTGTGACTTCAGATAACGCATATACTCAACCCATTCCGGGGTGAGCCGGTCATATACACGCCGGATATCATGAGTGAGATGGGCGGTATCTGCGTGTGGGAGTTCATGCAAATCCCCTCTGCTGTCCAGTTCTTCTGAGAGATGGAATACAGCTCTCAGCGCCTCGGTGAAGGTGGCATGCTCAAGCAATACAGGATTTTCAAGGAGACGGAGCAGAAAGTCTCTCTGTTGAAGTAAAAATGACCGTAGCATCTCAAGATCGATCCGATCGATATCAACTGTCTGCTCGGTTCCCCTGAGGTTCTCCAGGATCTGGTTAAATTCTTCATCGGTCCAGGTAGCACGAATAAGAAGGTTTCCACGCAGCTCATCAAGATCCTGATCTGCGTCTGAAAAGTGCTTGAGGAGCGTTGTCCCAACCTCGGAGAAGAAGATCCCGATGACCATATTCATCTTCTGGAGCTTCTCCTGCGTCTCACGATGTGAAAGGAGTTTATTGAGAATGACGGTAACAAAGAGGACACTGACAGGAAGAAATCCAAATTCATTTATGACATAATCAAGGGTGCTGCTCTCTCCCTGGTCACCGATAAAGACAAGTTTTGCCCCATATATCGCAACTGTTAAACATATGAGGCTAATTCCAAGTTTCGTCTCCCATTTCATTGTTTATCCTGCCTGCTCCTGCATAAGAATTAGGGATCGTCTGGAAGCAAAAGGGTTCTGTTGTGTCTGCAATGTATCTATGAATACATGGATCTAATCCGTGTACTCATCTTTGATCAGAAGACTGGACGCACCACTACCTTTATATTCCACCATATCCTTTCGTTTCACTATGGCACGTTTTGTAGTACTTGGGAAGCTGACTGATAAAGCCATTGCAAGAATGAAAGAAGCGAAAAACCGTGATGATAAAGCGAAAAAGGTCATCGAAGAGGCTGGGGGGACACTCCATGGCCTCTACTACACTTTTGGCCGCTATGACTTTGTGGCAATTATAGAATTGCCATCACCAGAGATTCTGGCACGGGTCATTATCAATATCAGCCAATGGGGAACTTTGAGTACTGAATCCTTAACAGCACTTCTGCCAGAAGAGATCTATGCAATGGCCCAATAATAACACCGCAGGACATCCGGGAAGAAGAGGGGGTTGGGAAAGGAGTGATTTTTTTCTGAGTGAAACCGATATCCGGGTGCTTCAAAACGATCAAGATCGTACGTCCCCGAATAACGCGTTCAGTATGGTAAAAAATTATGGTAAAGTACAATATGGTAAAATCATAGTTGACTGAACCCATAATCAACCTTCGAAATCACGATTGTACATGCGAAACTATGAAATAGGAAAATCCCCTATTGACACATATGAAACGTCTGCAGTACCTCGTAATAGCTATCATAGTGATAGCTGCCCTTTTTGTGGCGGGTTGCGCTGAAACAGATGACCCGGTGCCTCCTGTCGCAACACCGACACCGACTCCTGAGCCTCCACATGAAGAACCTGACCCGGCATGGTCGCTCACACCGGGGCCTATAGGTGAAATGCCTACTGGAAAAGCAATAGCAGTTACAGTATCCCGGGATCCGCTCCGAACTGATATCAATGTCGTGTATAATGGTGGTCATGGTCATGCTTTCATCAGGCAGATCGAGGCAACGATGTATGCGGCAGATGGACGGGTTCAAACACAAACAATTGAACGCCCGTTAACTGTTGGCAAATCGGTTACTTTTATAGGAACAGAGGAAACAGATCGGGTGAAGGTCACTGCTCACTACACTACCGGTGAAGTGGTTGTGATCAGCGATGCCACCTATAGATACCGGGCAAGAGCGTGATATTCACCTCTCTTTTTTCCTCCACCTGATAAGAACTCCATTGTCAACCTGCTGTACATCATCCAGGATAAGTTTTGTAAATTGTTCCTCACTGATGAAGCCCTCTCCATCTGCAAGGGTTGGGGCAGTCATACCACCTATGATAACGGCACCAAGATACACATTCAATTCATCAAAGAGCCCCTGGCTCAGAAATGACCAGATAACCGTACCTCCACCTTCAACCATAACTTTCCTGATCCCCCGTATCTGCAGTTCTTTTAAAAGGCAATGAAGATCGACTCGATCGACTCCACACAGGATAATGTCAGCATATTCCCTGAGTTGAGCTATATTTTCTGGATCAGCCTGCTGCGTTACCGCAATAATTCGCTTCCCTTTTCCTTTCATGAGGATATCTGCAGATTTTGGAGTTTCAGCACGGGAATCAAGTACAATCCTCACCGGGTTCTCTTCTTGTCCACGTAATAACCGTTCTTTTCTGAGAATTGGCGATTTTACCGTAAGAGATGGATCATCTGCATGCACTGTGCCGATACCCACCAGTATAGCATCACAGTCAGCACGCATATGGTCGACACGAGCGAAATCTTCAGTGCCCGATATACGCACCTGGCGCCGCTCCCGGGTGGAAAGTTTTCCATCGGCACTCATGGCAGCGTTAATGATAAGATATGGTCGCATACGAAAAGAGGTTAATGATGAGGAGAGATAAAATCATGCCTTTGCTTAATATGTAGATGCCGGATGTTGTCTGGCGGGCAGGAACATACATATCCATGGAAAACCTGACATCTGCGGGTGTTACCCTTCCCAAGATCCTTCATGAGCCCTGAGATCAGGTACAATAATCTGGTGGTTCGAAGCTGGTGAATCCGCTGCAGGTTCGATGTCGATTCTGTATAATGGACCGGAGAAGAGATGGGTTTTGATGTTCGGATTCGGCCAATGACATGGGACGACCTGTGGACAGTCCTGTAACGAAAAAGATTGATTATGGTCTATTCAGGTATGATCATCACCAGCAGAGGGCAGAGCGCGTCAGTGTACCAAACCCTACTGGATCGTCAACAAGGCGTTTGGCAGCCGTGCCGACTCTGCGGTGACTATCGATAGAGTTCTGGCAGGCGAGGTCGTCGCCGGGGTGCCCGGGACAGGCACCATTCAAGGATTGAGGAGATGATCACTATACCCGGATTTGGACACGGATAATCCGGATTTATTGCCAAAAAGTCCGTTTTTTAGGATCGAAAACAGGCTAATCCCCGCCATTTCAATGGTGGGATACAGCCGCCTCCACATCACCACAATGTATATTACATATGGTGTAGCATAGTATTTTTAATGGTAAAACGTGA
>QZAC01000097.1 GCA_003838065.1 Methanocalculus sp. MSAO_Arc2 | reverse complement strand
CTGGATCCGGCAAATCAACGATCGTCTCCCTCCTCCTCCGGTACTATGATGTCACCGAAGGCCGGATCACCATCAACGGAATCGATCTCCGGGAGTACGATATCGCCACCTTCCTTTCAAAAGTCGGATACGTGAGCCAGGATACCTTCATCTTCAATGCTTCAGTCCGGGAGAACATCGCCTTTGGCGGCGAGTACACTGATGACCAGATTATTGAGGCCGCCCGGAAGGCAAACATCCACACCTTTATCACCACCCTCCCTGAGGGCTATGACTCAATCGTTGGCGACCAGGGGCTGAAGCTCTCCGGTGGCGAGAAGCAGCGGATCGCAATCGCCCGCGCCCTCGTCCGTGAGCCCGAGATCCTGGTGCTTGACGAGGCGACGAG
This sequence comes from Methanocalculus sp. MSAO_Arc2, assembly GCA_003838065.1. Classification (GTDB taxonomy): domain Archaea; phylum Halobacteriota; class Methanomicrobia; order Methanomicrobiales; family Methanocorpusculaceae; genus Methanocalculus. The sequence goes on along the minus strand of QZAC01000097.1, from coordinate 1,566 downwards.
CAACCTGGACAACGAGTCAGAGGCGATCGTCCAGGCATCCATCAACCAGATCTCAGAAACGATCACCACCTTCATCATCGCTCACCGGCTCTCGACGATCCGGCGGGCCGATACGATCTATGTGATGAGCAAGGGGAGGATCGTGGAGAGCGGGAGGCATGAGGAGTTGTTGGGGATGAAGGGGAAGTATTGGGAGTTGTATGAGAAAGGAGTGTGATATGATTTTGCAATTTAGTATTATCAAACCTGGGGGGGGGGTTGGATTGATTGATGATTACATCAGTTTATTCTGAAGGCCCAGATCAAAGCATTAATGCTTCGTCTTTGTAAATATTACTCTCAACGAGGTGTTCTACACAGTACATGATATCTCAGGATCCATATAACTTAACTGTCTGTATTGTCGGTCTCGGATATGTCGGATACCCACTTGCCTCCGCCTTTGCGGAGAAGATCAGGACAATTGGCTATGATATTGATGGCATGAAGATTGCATCAATCAATGCTAAACCCGGCAACCAAATACTTGCAACGATCGACCCGGCCCGGATCCGGGAGGCGGATGTTGTGATCATCGCGGTCCCAACCCCCGTCACAAAGGCAAAAGATCCCGATCTCTCGTATGTTGTCTCTGCCGGAGAGACGGTGGGGAAGCAGATGAAGCCGGGTGCGATCATTGTCCTTGAATCAACCGTCTATCCGGGTCTCACCGAGGAGGTCTTCGTCCCGGTGCTTGAGCGGGTATCAGGTCTTGTCTGCGGCCGCGACTTCTTCGTCGGATATTCGCCTGAACGGATCAACCCGGGCGACGACGAGCACACGCTCGAGAAGATCACAAAAGTCGTCGCCGGGATGGACGAGGCGACCGCGTCCCGGCTCGCCGCCCTCTATGGTATGATTACTACCGTCCATCTCGCACCTGACATCCGGACCGCTGAAGCGGCAAAGGTGATCGAGAATGTCCAGCGGGACCTGAATATTGCTCTCATGAACGAGCTCTCGATCATCTTCGGCCGGATGGGCATCGACACCCGGGCAGTCCTCGAAGCGGCCGGCACCAAATGGAACTTCCACCACTACCGGCCCGGCCTCGTCGGCGGCCACTGCATCCCGGTCGACCCCTACTACCTGGTGATGAAGGCCGAGGAGCTCGGGTACCACCCGCAGGTGATCCTGGCCGGCCGGGCGATCAACGACGCGATGCCCCGGCACGTCGCCGGCATTGCGATCAAGGAACTGAACCGTGCCGGCAAGGTGATCAAGGGATCCAAAGTCCTCATCCTCGGCCTCACCTACAAGGAGAATGTCCCCGACACCCGGGAGTCGCCGGTGGAAGAGATGATTCGGGAACTGAAGGAGTTCGATGTGGAGGTATATGGGTACGACCCGCTTCTCGATCCATCTGAGATAGAGTTTTTCAGAGCAAAGCCGGTTGCATCGCTTGCAGAGTTTGAGGGTGGCTTGTCGGTGGACTGTATCGTTATAAATGTCCCTCATGACGTCTTTTCTGAAATGAATCTTGCTGATTTTTTGAAAATCTGCAATGGAATTCCGATTATTGTGGAT
>QZAC01000096.1 GCA_003838065.1 Methanocalculus sp. MSAO_Arc2 | reverse complement strand
CTCTTCCAAACCTGATATGGACCGGTATATCAACACGTATTCGCCCACCAGAGATGATACGGTTGAAGGCTATGATCCTATGCCGCAGACTGTCGAAGCATCTTCTCTTGAAGATTCGATATCAGATGCGATCGTTATCCTCTGCAGGCGCATGGTTGATGATCCGGACCCGGCCCGGTGTGCGGTCTACATGAAGACGATCAAGGATGGAGCTCGTGCAATTCAGATCCTCAGAAACCGACATCACTATCCATTCGAGAAATAAAGCTGTCTATATTTGACTGCACGTCCTTTTTTCTGGTACCGGTTTCTTCCCCGTCCCCGATATCTGTTTCAGATTCATCTGTTTCAACCCGTGTCTGGAGCCGCCGAACCCCGCTTGCCATTGCCTTCTCCCTTCGGCTTGAGACCCAGCGAAAGGTTTCATCTGTTGTTCCCTTTGTAACAAGGACAATAATACGCCCCGCGCCGCTTCGTCCGGTCCTGCCTTTCCGCTGGATGCTGCGGATCTCAGATGGTACTGCCTCGTAAAAAATGACCAGGTCAGTGGATGGAATGTCCAGCCCCTCTTCCCCAACAGATGTGGCAACCAGGACCGGATACTCTCCACCCCTGAACTTCTGGATAGTCTCGATCTGCTTCTTCTGCGAGAGCCCCTTCTCGCTCTCCCTTGAGGCCTGCCCGACAAACCTGCATGCCGTAATTCCTTCATCAGAGAGGAATTCTACAAGCATAGCAACCGAATCCCGGTAGCTTGCAAAGATGATGATCCTGCTTTCCTGAGCTGTAAGGAGCTGATCCCGGATGATTGCAGCAACGATGCCAGCCTTAGGGTGGATTTCTTCATTAATTTCTGAAACGATCCGTTGTATTTCTGAAAACCTGTAATCCTGTACCATCCTCTGGCTCGCCCTGCTTCCCTTCTTTGAATGCCCTTCGGTGACGAGTTTTCCAATGTAGCGTGCGAGTGCACGTGACCCTTGTGATTCAGCAAGGATGACTGCATGACGGAGTTTCATGATTTCCGCATAGAGTGAGGCTGCCAGGTATGCTGTCTGGTCACCTGCAGCTATTCGCCCCTGTATTGTTTCATGCAGTTGAGAGAGTACCTTCATCGTGAGCCCTTCCCTTCGTGGGAGTGCGTATTGTAATTGTACCAGGGTCGCAATGCGGGTGTCTATCATCCCTTCGATAATACGGACGATTCTTTTTAGCGTTGCTGGCAGCTCTACAGGTATGTATTCGACCGTTCTCTCATGGATATAGGGGATGACATCCGGATCGGTCTCATCGCGGCTCTCAACATGGATTATTCCAAGATGTGTGCAGATCTCCTGCACACGTGCAGACTCGCTTCCGGGGGAAGCGGTCATCCCGAGGATAAGTGGTTGTGTTGCAGTCTGCAGATAGTGTTCTGCGAGCCTGGTGTATGCATAGTTTCCAACTGCCCGGTGGCATTCATCAACTACCATCAGGGTGACATCTGAAAGGTTGTAATGGCCGTTTTCGATATCATTTCGTATAACCTGAGGTGTTGCACAGCATATCCGGCACCCCTCCCATAGCTGTGTCCGTTTTCCTGGAGGCGTGTCACCGGTGAAACTGACAAAGTCGTTATCAACTGGATTGGGTAACGTGAGGCCATGTTCAAAGAAGCGGAGGTGTTGGTCGACGAGCGGCTTAGTCGGAGCCACGATGAGTACCCGTCCACCAGCATTCAGGAGGCGTGAAGCAGCTACCAGGAGTGCGATCACCGTCTTTCCAAGCCCTGTGGGAAGTACGAGAAGTGTATTCTCCAGAAGCGCCTGCATTGCCATTGTAAGCTGGTACTGGCGTAATTCGATAGCATCGGGCTTGATGAAGGGGTGCTGGATTGTCTGCATCTTCAGACCATGGAAAACTGCATCTCACCTCTGATCAATTGTCGAATAATTGATGGTATGTTTTTAATCGGCACCCTGATCTGCCGCATACTATCACGTTCCCTGAGGGTTGCAGAATCATCGTCCCTGGATTCATAATCGACTGTGATTGCAAATGGTGTTCCTATCTCGTCCTGTCTCCGGTATCTCCTCCCGATTGCACCAGAATCGTCGTATTCGGCAAGGATACCATATGATCGGATCGCGTCAATGATGCCTGTTGCGATTTCTGGAAGTCCGTCGCGGCTCATCAGTGGAAAGACCGCCACCTGTATTGGTGCAATTTCAGGTGTGAAGCGGAGGACATTTCTTGTTTCTCCCTCTACCTCGTCCTGATAGAAGGCATGTTCAAGCACGGCATAGCAGAGCCGGTCAATGCCATATGATGGTTCGATGACATGTGGGGTGACCTCCTCTCCCCTGACCAGCACCTCCTCGTCCCTGATCTCATAGAGATCTGCTTCGATGAACACCGCCTCATCATCAAGCCTGATCTCTATCCCATCGGGACCGGGTGTTGCATCTGTGATCAGGTCTGACACTTCTTTTGCACGGTTCTTGAATCGAGGCCCAAGGACACCCATCTTTGGTACAATACTCTTTCTCCGTTCAAGACGCGGCTCTTTATACTGGATGAATACCGTCATTTTTTCACCACTGACCGATGCATGCGCCCGGAGATCATAATCTGTACGGTCTGCTATCCCGACTGCTTCGACCCATCCAAACCTTGATGAATAGAATTCTGCATCCCAGCAGTCTGCGGCATAATGAGCCTGTTCGTCCTGCTGGTGTTGTCGGAACCTGATCTTTTCAGCGTCAATGCCGATTCTGACCATGAATTCATGGGTGAGTGCAAGGTAGTATGCAATATATTCACTCAAAACGACTCCCGAGTCAACTGCCTTTCGCATTGTGAGTGTGACTGGCTCCTCCCCTCTCTCCTGGTGTTTGACGCTGAAAAGGGGCATTGCATAGTCCGCATATCGCGTGAAATTGGGGTGTTCTTTCTTATCCGGATGAACAAAGATCTCAGCTTCTGCCTGTGTAAATTCACGGAGTCGTATCATTCCCTGCCGTGGGGATATTTCGTTTCTATATGATCTCCCGATTTGTACAGCACCAAATGGCAGGGAATCACGATAGAACCGAAGAAGACGTCCAAAATCTGTGAAGATACCCTGTGCCGTCTCCGGCCGGAGGTATCCTTTGCGGTGTCCACCGGGTCCGATGGATGTGGAGAACATCAGGTTAAACTCAAAGACCTCAAGACCGGTGAGAAGTTTTGCGCACCCGGTGCATTTTTCTTTCCTGAGTGCCTCTGAAAGTTCATCAGTTGGGAGGGTCTGGGCCTGAGGTATGTTGTATTCTTCTGCCACATGATCTGCGCGGAAGAACTCAAGGCAGTGAGGGCACTGGAACATTTTATCAGAAAACCCTTTGAGATGGCCTGATGCGATATAGATCGGCTCAATCCCGATAGTAGGGCATTCGATCTCATAATATCCCTCCCTGACAATATAGAAATCACGCCATATATCTTCGATCTTTTTCTTCATCATTGCGCCAAGCGGGCCATAATCAATAAAGCCGGCAACGGATCCATAGATCTCACCTGACGGCCAGACAAAACCACGGCGCCTGGACAGATCAATCACCTTCTCGTATACATCCACCATAGGCATCACGACTCTTCCGTATCTATTGGGTGAGATAGTATTAGATATTGTTTGTCACCATTCAAACAAACAAAGTATTTATGGTATAAGCCCGATGAGATGTGAAGATCAATATAATAGGTCGATATACTCATGGCTACAAGCAGTAAACAAAAGGATCTCCTCAAGCTTTTCGCTGATATCACCAGTAAAACAAAGATCGTCGAGCCCATGAAGAAGATCCACGGGACCTTACGCGATCAGGATGCAGTTGAGAGAGAAATAGCTCTCATTATGCGGGAAATCCTCGATCAGGGGTATTTTAAAACGAAATTGGAACCGATTCAGCTTGCGCGCCTCATCACCCTTTTCCATGCAGGCAAGAATGATACCGAGATTGCACGAAGCCTTGGTGATGAGAAACTTTCAAAAACCGTAGCCCGGGCCCGGGTCCGTCTTAAACTATTCCGGGATCTTGATTTCAAAATGCCGTTTGATCCGGAAGTCCTGTCTGAATTGATGGAACAGGATCTTACCATGAAGGAGATATCCGAACGTCTCGGGATCAGCCCGTCCACCTTGCGGGAGTACCGGCATGTCCTTGACGAGCAAAAGGATACCACTCTTGACCCCTATCTTGAACGAATTCGTGATGTTCTTGAGGATCGAGATCTAACCGAACAGATGACGATCGCTGTCACCAGAGACAGTCTTGGTGACGCCATCGATATTACCGAGGCCGAGATGATCGATCTCGGCTAACTTTTTTATCCCGCCAACAAAAAAACAGTCTTCATGAACCTGACATATCTTGGGCATGCATGTGTTCTGTGTGAGGGGTCCCGGCGTGTTTTGATAGATCCGTTTATACCGTCCGGGCAGGCCCCGCCAGACTCTGATATTGTCTGTGTCACCCATGCACATGCTGATCATCTTGGTCAAACAGTGAGCCTGGGGCGGCCGACGGTTGCCCCAAACGAGCTTGCAAAGTACCTCATGAACAGGGGTCTTGATGTAAGCGCGCTGAATATTGGTGGCGGGACGGTTATTGACGGTGTATCTATCATGATGACACAGGCAATCCATTCTTCGTGGCTGGAAGATGAAGGAGGCGGTTATTATGGTGGTCCTGCTGCTGGATATGTCATCTCAATGGATGGGATATCTGTATACCATGCCGGCGACACTGCGCTCTTCTCAGATATGAAACTCATTTCTGATCTCTACCATCCGGATGTCGCACTCCTGCCGATTGGAGGGCGGTTTACAATGGGGCCTGAAGAGGCGATGATCGCAGCCACCTATATCGGTGCCCCACTCGTCATCCCGATCCATTACAATACCTGGGATCCAATCAGGCAGGATCCGGTGTCATTTAAGCATGCGATCGAGAAGACGACCGATATGAAGGTTGCCATTCTTGCACCAGGGGAGTCGATTGAGATCCCGGGAAAACAAGGCTGAATTGACATGCAGTGTTGATGGTAAAAAAAGATACATTCTGATGGCTCTCTGCCTCCCTATCGCGGGTTGTGCGGGGAGGATGAAGCAGGTGTCACCTCACCTGCTGGATTGTGTATCTATCGATCACCTGCAGATGACCTGAGGTACTCTGTAAGGAGAGCCTGCCGGTACTCCTCTTTTTTTCTTGTTGGTATATAATTAAACTGAGCTGTCCGGATAAGCAGTTCTTCTGCGATTGCGTTTCTATCAGATAAACCAAGTTTTTTTACTTCCTCAATGATCCAGTCGAGTTTATCAATCCCTGTCTCTTTGCCGTCGACCATAATGCGTTTGATCAGGATTTTATCAGGGGGTGTTCCCCCGCATATGGTGCAGTAATCGCCTTCGTCTGCCATCGATCACTCCTTGATCATAATAAGCATCATCTTGAATTTCGTTATTGCCGAGAGGGCATGGGGGGCGTGTGCCGGGAATATAATCGTATCTCCGGTTTTCATCTCAAACGTTTTTCCTTCAAGCCAGATCTCGCACTCGCCGTCCAGGATGGTGACCAGGGCATCATAGGGTGCGGTATGTTCCGAGAGCCCTTCATTTTCATCAAAAGAGAATATGGTGATATTGCCATGTTTCTGCTTGATCACCATTCTGCTTGCGACCGTTCCCTCCTGGTACTCGACGAGTTCATCCAGCCGGATTACTTTTCCTTTAATATCTTCACTCATATGCCAAGCTCCTTTCTTTTCGCCTCGATATGGGCGGCGATTCCGTCGACCGCCTTTACCGGGTCCGGTTCGACCGAGAGGACTCCACCAGTTAATCCTTTGAGGTCCTCTGTTAAGAGCTTTACCAGATTGGGTGCTCCGGTTACTGTTGGAACCGGGTTTACATAGGTGTAGAGGCCGAAGGCAAGAGCAAAGATTGCATCGATTGTTGCCTTCTGCTCCATGTATTCGGGTGCTGCAGCTGCAACCGGGAGTGCGGTCACGGGCACACCGAGTGCGTCAGCTATCGCCTTGATCAGATCGGCACATCTGCCGGTGTCGGTACAGGTGCCAAAGGAGAGGACCGGCGGGATATTCAGTGTGGTGCAGAGTAGAGAGAGGCCCGGACCTGCCTGCTCTTTTGCGTCCGGCGAGGCAAGTCCTGCGACCTGAAGGGCGGCTGCTCCGCATCCCATCGAAAGGACAAGAATATCCCGTTTAATCAGCTCTCTGGCAATTGCAACGGTATGGACATCCTGTCCGTGGTCCCTCAGCGTTGTGCATGAGACCAGGCCGCAGACCCCCCTAATCGTCCCGTCTTTTATGACATCAAGGAGGGGGTCAAGCGATCCGCCGAGTGCCGCCAGAATGCTTTCGGGTGAGAACCCGGCAATCGCGGTTCGCACCGGGAGCCCGGTGACGGGTGTTACCGCCTTTCTGCGTGCGGGGAAGTTCTCAATTCCCATCCGGATCAGCTTTTCTGCCTGTGCATCCGCCTCAATCGGATCGTACTCCTCACGGTCCTTCTCTCCTTCAAAGGCAACAAGCTGGCTCACCGGAACCAGCCTGAAGTGGTATTTCTCTGCATAGAGCGGATCCATCGGGAGCGAGCAGTTCATATCGGCAACAAAGACATCAACTGCACCGGTTGCAAGCACCGCCTCCTGCATGATCCAGTTCCCGGTGAAGCCGGAGAAGACCTCGTCCATCTTCCACCGCTGGATCATCTCCTGTCCGGTCTCGATATTGGCGATGATCCTGAGCCCTTTTGCCCCGGCATCCCGGGCAGCCTTCTGGAGTTCCTGCCGTCGTGCCACCTCGACGAGCGCGAACCCGAGGAACGGCTCATGGCCGTTTGGGAGGATGTTTACATAGTCGGGATCGAGGACGCCGAGATCGACGTTCACCTCATGTGGCCGCGGAATGCCAAAGAGTATATCCTGGAGTGATTCAAGGACGATCTGGCTCTGGTATGCCATTGCAACTCCAAGCCGCATCGCTTTTTTGGCGAGCGAGACATAATATCCGTCCACATTCGTCAGTGATGATCCCGTGGCAAGGACCATCTCACCATAGATGCCGCCCGGGAAGATGCCAAGCTCACGCCAGCATTTTTTACGGTCTTCCGGTGCCAGCATCTCTACGATCCGGCTTTCTTCATGCGATCGTCTGTGGAAGTCCTTCTGGAGGAAGTCACAGAGTACATGGATGTCCCCGGTGACTCCAAGCCGCTTTTTGAAGGCGGCGAGCTTCTCCGGTTCGGTGATGGCAAATGGACCTTTGCCATCTGCTGCTTCCCTGAGTGTCCGGATCGTCTCCTCGCAATGGTACTGGTACGTCGATGCACCCATCACGTTCCGGAGGAGCATCATCCGCATCGCCATTCCGTCTGCCGAGATGCCACAGACGCCGCGCTTATCTGATGCTGCATCTGCCCGGCAGGGGCCGTTTGAACAGAAGTCACACCGGACACCGCCCATGCAGAACTTGCACCGGGTATCCGGGTTTGATCCAAGCCCCTGGGCAACGTAGCGGTCCCAGACATTTGACATGCCGTCTTCTTTCAGCCGTTCATAGACTTTTTTTACCGAATCATGGTAGGATATTCTGTTTTCATCCATCGCTCTCACCTATGGAGTCCTGATATCATTCAAGCAATATAACTCTTCGCGTATTTTTTATGGGAGCTCGTGACCGAGCATTTCTTTACCCTGTACGGTAAGGGGATAGCTATGCAGTCAATCATCAACTGGGATGAGCTCTGGAAGGCGATCCATGTCAGCTCCCGGTTTCGTACTGAGAAGGACAAGGATCCAGGAGCTATCTGGGACAAGAAAGCGCATGCCTACAACCGGATCACCCGTGACGAGAAGGAGTCAACGAGGCAGGAGCTTGGGATGCTGGATCTCCGGTCGGAGGATACCCTTCTTGACATAGGTGCGGGGACGGGGAGGCTTGCCGTTCCGATAGCAGGGATGATCTCTCATGTCACCGCTCTTGATGCGTCGGCGGGGATGCTTGATCACCTGAAGGAGCGGATGGCGGCAGAGGGGCGGTCGAACTACTCATGTGTGACGATGCGATGGGAGGATGCGGTGGTTGGAAGGGACATTCCGGTGCATGACGTCGTCATCGCCGCCTTCTCGCTCGGCTTTTATGATGTTGGTTCTGAGCTCCTGAAGATGGATGCGGCAGCCAGTCGGTCGGTGCATCTCTTCTGGCATGTCGGCCCCTGGCGTGAACCTGAGGAGATGGAACTCTACAGGGCGGTGCATGGGGAAGAAGGTGCCCGGCAGAGCGGGTATCCGGACGCCCTCTTCCTCCTCAATATCCTGCATGATTATGAGATCTATGCCGATATGCAGATCTACCGGGCAGTCTGGGAGACGATCTATGCATCTCCTGAGGAGGCGGCTGAACAGTGGATCACGATGCATGCCCCCGGGTTTGAGGATTTGGATCTCGTCACCAGGCATTATGAAAAGAGGTTGCAGAAGGATGATGACGGGATGTTCCGGGAGACTTCTATACGAACGACGGCGATGATCTCCTGGAGGAAAGGGGAATAAAGAATCCCCCTTTTGGAAGTACTTTCTATGACGGAAACGGTTGCGTATGATGTTGCCCGGACCATCGGGGAGATTGAGGTGCGCAGATATCCGGATCTCATCCTGGCAACTGTCGTTGATGCAGGCGATGAGAGCGGATTCCCCCTTCTCTTTCAGTACATCACCGGGAATAACCGATCCCGGCAAACACTCCCGATGACCTCCCCGGTAATCACCTCCCAAAAGATTCCGATGACCTCTCCGGTCATCTCAGATGAGGGATCCATCTCATTTGTCCTGCCTGCAGGAATGCGACGGGATGATCTGCCCGACCCACTGGATGATCGTATCCGGATCACCACGATCCCACCGAGGAATGTTGCAGTGGTTCGGTTCAGCGGTTATGCCAGAAAGGAGGAGGTCGATAGTGCCACCAGAAGACTGCTGGATGGACTGGATAACGCCGGGATTCCAACTCATGGGGAAGTGTTTCTGATGCGGTACAATCCCCCATGGACACCGGGGTTTCTAAGGCGCAATGAAGTTGCCATTGAGGTCCGTGTCTGACCGGCCGTATTCAGATGAGTGTGGTATGGTAGCCGGGTACGGGGGAGGCAAAAAAGTGTTGCAAGAGGACACTTTTTCGAGGATAACATGCATTCGTACCTCTTACACCGTCCATCGAGGTCGAAAAAGTATCTAACTGGTACTATCAGGAGTCCATTTGCCCATATTCAAAGGATGAAAGAAGCAAAGAACCCCCCACAATACAGATTCAGGATAGTCAAATACCAGGTATTCCTGCTCCTTGACACATCAGAAAACGTGCTTCCTGTCGATGGAGTCGGGCACAGAAGCACAATCCATCAACGATACGGAAAAAAGAGGGTTTGCCTGCATCCTCTTCCATTTCCTTTCTTCTATCCCCTCCTCATCTCCTCTATCCCCTCCTCATCTCCTCTATCCCCTCCTCATCTCCTCTATCCCCTCCTCATCTCCTCTATCCCCTCCTCCTCTCCTCTATCCCCTCCTCCTCTCCTCTATCCCCTCCTCATCTCCTCTATCCCCTCCTCATCTCCTCTATCCCCTCCTCATCTCCTCTATCCTCTCCTCATCTCCTCTGGCAGCGGCCTCACCCGTGCAGG
>QZAC01000095.1 GCA_003838065.1 Methanocalculus sp. MSAO_Arc2 | reverse complement strand
CTTACCGTTCTTGCCTATTCATCATTCTCAGATATTATCTCCTGTGCCGAATCAGGCAGAGGTAACCCATATTGATAAATAGCTGTTAGGACTTGCTTTTCGAGACTGGATTCGCATTGAGAGATGAGATGTTCATAATGATTTACTGTTGTTGGTGAGGTGTCCTTTACAACCCTTACATCTGCAGTCAGGAGATCGCGTAATAATGGGAGAACAAGTTTTCTATCAAGAATGTCGTGATCGGATTGGTTATAGTAATTACAGAGACACTCATAACATGCCCGATCACATTGCTTTTCTTCATATTCATGCAGAATCACAAGTGCTTCACTGACAATCCTATGGAATATCGATCGAGTCACAATTGATTCAAGAATACCTGCTCCTCCCTCGGATGTTTCATAGAGGACAATACTTGACCGATTGTTGTCTTGAGGATTGACCATCAAGAGATATTTGACCTCGTCAACATCGACATTCAAACTGATCTGGATACCTTCAATGATAGCCTGAGCAAGCGTTTTGATAAAGGGGGTGAAAAGTATATCGTCGATAGGTTCTCCAGTTTCATCATACATTTCAGGTACATCAATTTTGATAACGTCATGCCGAGTATCTGTGTAAAGCAGAATATTTTGTATGATATTTTCTTCAGTTCCTCTTCTCCAACATTTTTTCATCTCATTAGTCTGATCAAGGTGTTCTGCAACTCCGTTTCTTCCAAGTATCCACCGGTTACAGGCAGTGCATAAGGTGAAACCGGAAATGGGCTCATCTCGGTTTGATGGAATCGGTCCATGATTTATACTGACAATTTTTCCTGAATGATCATAGGACAGATTGAGGATAGATCTGTCGCCAGCCTGAGCAGCATAGAACTTTCGATCTCCTGATGGAGTATAATGACGGGTCACATGATATCCGAGTCGTTGTCTTTCTTCTTCATCACTTGTGATCATCGATCGTTGTTCGGCGAGCTGATCCGGCATCTCAATTGAATGTTGATAGGTTACCT
>QZAC01000094.1 GCA_003838065.1 Methanocalculus sp. MSAO_Arc2 | reverse complement strand
GGAGCCATGCGGTGGTTGTGAAGTCAATATCACCTCGTGCAAGACCTGCATAGAGAGGACCTGCATCCACGGCCACAAGGTTAACGGTATATCCTGCCTCTTCAAAGACCTCCTTCATCACGTGGGTGCTGGCTATCGCACAGTCCCAGGTGACATACCCGATGGAGATCTCTCCTCTTGGCTCAACTTCAGCTGGACATCCTGCAACCAGAATTGCCGAAGCGAGCATCAGCCCGATGATAGTCGGGAGTAACAATTTCTTTGATATCATCTTTTCACCATCCATTCCATTATTTTTGTTATGAAAAGAGTCCTGAGAGACCAATCCTTAGATAGGGATTAATCTTTTAAAAGATTAACTGATTATATGGATGGGGTGGGGTTTGCCAAAACCCCGTTATTATTCATGTCGCTTTTCTGATTTGATGAGGTTCTGGGTGATGCGATCAAGGATGATTGCCAGAATGACAATTGCAAGGCCCGCCTCAAAGCCCTGGGCGATATTCACCCGCTGGATACCAACGAGCACCTCATATCCAAGACCGCCTGCCCCGATCATTGATGCGATAACAACCATCGAGAGCGCCAGCATGATACACTGGTTGATACCAGCCATAATTGTTGGAAGCGCAACAGGGAGCTGGACTTTGAGCAGCTTCTGTCTCGGCGTTGCGCCGAATGCTTCGGCGACCTCGATGAGCTCAAGCGGTATCTGCCGGATCCCAAGGTTTGTCAGGCGGATCGTCGGCGGCATCGCAAATACGACCGTTGCGATCATACCGGGGACGGTTCCAAGGCCAAAGAAGATGACTGCCGGGATGAGGTAGACGAACGCAGGCATCGTCTGCATAAAGTCAAGAATTGGCCGAACGATTGCCTCGACTGTATCGCTATTTGCCGACAGGATACCCACCGGAACCCCGATGACCAGCGCAACGACCGTTGAAGAGATGACCAGTGCAAGTGTCAGCATCCCAAGGTTCCAGAGTCCCATGTTCCAGATCAAAAACAGTCCTACAATACTTAAGACGGCCAGCCGGATATCCCGGTGTGTAACAAAAAAGACGATTATTGCGAAGACCGGTATGAATGCAAGCGGCGGAAGCAGCATCAGCAGGTCCCGGAACCCGTCTAAAAGG
>QZAC01000093.1 GCA_003838065.1 Methanocalculus sp. MSAO_Arc2 | reverse complement strand
TCAACAGATGCTGGGTTGGTACAGACAACACAGAAGCGATCGCCCTTATATTCAAAAAGTGGTGCATGGCAGACAGTACAGGTCTTCGCGAGCATCTTCGCACCCTTTAAAAGGTATTCGGCCATTATTTCATCAATTTCTGTCATGGGCATCAGTACCGTATGGAAGAGAAGGGATATAGAACCACCCCTTTACCTATGAAACTATATAAACCTCTGAGGGGAATAGTAAAGAGAAAAATGGAGGGTTTCATTTGGCAGAAACAGGCAATACAATACGAAACTGTGTACACATTCTTCAGATGATGATGGATGACAACACCATACCGCGAAATATTCGGCGAGTTGCAGACGAGACCAGAACCATTCTCCTGGATGAGAAGAACAGTCCGGGCCTTCGTGCGGCAACTGCGATCTCAAAAATCGATGAGGTCAGCAATGACCCAAACATGCCGGTACATGCCAGGACACGGATCTGGGAACTGGTCTCTCAACTCGAGTCTATACCGCTTGATTAAGTTTTTATTGCGACATTACGAGACGATCGTCAGGATGATACTCCGATCTCTTGATGAGCGGATATCCAGTTCACAGAGGATGATCTGTTGCCATGTACCGGTAACAAGCCTCTTTTCCACGATAGGAAGCGAAAGTGACGGGCCTACCAGGGCTGCCCGGACATGGGACCGGCCATTGCCGTCCCCCCACCTCTGATCATGTGCATAGACTGCATCTTCAGGGGCAAGACGGGAGAGCGCCGATCTGAGATCACTGAGAGCGCCTGGCTCATACTCAATAGTTGTAAGAGCGGCAGTTGATCCGACCACAAACAGGGAAACGATACCGGTCACAACGCCGCTCTTGCGAACTGCCTCGGAGACATGCGGAGTGATATCAATAATATCCCCCTCACCCGAGGTCTTCAGATGAAGTGTTGTCTGATACATTGGACAGGGGTATTCTCCCCTGACAACCTATTCTTTCCGGTCATCTTCCACTTTATCATCACCATCTTCAGCAGACAGCATCTCTGCTGTGACGATGGCAAAACCTGTCACGCGATCACCTTCGTCGAGGCGAATAATCCTGACTCCCCGTGTGCTCCGTTTCTGGATTGCAATCTCATCGACCCTGGTGCGGATGACAATTCCCGATGCGGTCATAACGATGATTTCATCAGAATTGGAGACTGCCCTGGATGCAACAACCATCCCTGACCTGATATCGGTGATGATGTTTCTGACACCAAGTGTCCCCCGTCCATGCCCGCGGAACTCTTCAAATTCTGTCCTCTTCCCATACCCCTTCTCAGTGATCGTTAAGAGATGATCAAAATTTATAACAGTAACTGCCTGGAGATGATCCCCATCACGGAGCGAGATGCCCCGGACACCCATTGCACCCCTGCCAACAGCCCGTACGGCATTTTCATGGAACCGAAGGCTCTGACCATGGCGCGTCGTCAGGATAAGTTCACGATTTCCATCGGTCCATTTCACATCCACAAGAGAATCACCATCACGGAGTTTTATCGCATTGATGCCGGTCTGTCGTGGATGGGAAAATTGATCGAGAGGGATCTTGACGACCGTTCCATTCCGTGTCGCAAAGAAGAGGAACCGATCGCTTCTGAAGCTTGACACCGAAATCACCTTCTGAATGGTCTCATTATTGATATTCAGGAGGTTCACGATCGCCTTGCCCCGTGATGTCCGGGAACCTTCGGGGATATCATAGACCTTCAACCAGTATGCCCTGCCCTTATCTGAGAAGCAGAGAAGATAGTCATGAGTGGATGCGACAAAGACAGAACTGATGCAGTCCTCTTCTTTTGTTGACATTCCGATGACGCCACGTCCGCCTCTTCTCTGCTGCCGGTACGTTTCAATCGGCATTCTCTTGATATAGTTTTGTTCAGTGAGTGCAACAAATACCTTTTTTTCTTCGATAAGTGCTTCTTTATCCAGGAACTCAGCACTATGGGCTATTTCTGTTCTGCGGGGATCGGAAAATCTCTCACGGATCTCACGTGTCTCCTGCTTTACGAGCGCAAGAATATTGGCTTCACTTGAAAGAAGTTCCATGAGCCGATCAATCTCGGTTTCAAGCGCTTTTTTTTCATCAAGGATCTTCTGGTGTTCAAGCGCAGCAAGCCTCCGAAGCTGCATCTTCAGGATAGCATCTGCCTGGATCTCATCGAGGCCGAAGCGTGAGATTAAGGCATCACCTGCCTCTTCAGCAGAAGCCGATGCCCTGATAGTCGCGATCACCTCATCAATATGGTCAAGGGCGATCAGGAGGCCCAGGAGAACATGAAATCGGTCACGGGCCTTTTTCAGCTCAAACTCTGATCGTCTCCGGATTACATCCACCCTGTGAGAGAGAAAATAACGGAGCATATCTGCAAGCGGCAGGACCTTTGGCTGGCCATTGACGATGGAGAGGTTGATAACGCCGAAGGTCGTCTGAAGCTGGGTGTGTTTGTATAAGAGATTCAAAATTACCTGGGCATTGATTCCCTTTTTCAGCTCGATGACGATCCGAATACCATCTTTATCAGATTCATCACGGAGATCGCTGATACCTTCAAGTTTTTTGTCACGAACAAGTTCAGCAATATTTTCGATCATCCGCGCTTTGTTGACCTGGTAGGGGATCTCGGTGATAATAATCCTCTCAGAATCCCGCCTGCCGGTCTCGATCTCGGAGACGCCACGAATAACAACACGACCATACCCGGTGGAATAGGCATTCAGGATGCCACCGGATCCCATAATCATGCCGCCAGTGGGAAAGTCCGGCCCTGGCATAATCGAGAGAATCTCCTGGGCAGAAATATCCGGGTTTTCGATGAACTGTTCAAGTAAAGTGCAGACCTCACCGAGATTATGAGGCGGCATGTTTGTCGCCATTCCAACCGCAATGCCACTTGTGCCATTGACGAGAAGGTTTGGTATGCGTGCAGGCAGGACGACAGGCTCCTCTGTGGACCCATCAAAGTTTGGTATGTAATCGACGGTCTCCTTCTCGATATCAATGAGAAGTGCCTCTGCCGCTTTGGTGAGGCGGGCCTCGGTGTATCGCATCGCTGCTGCAGAATCCCCATCTATTGACCCGAAATTTCCCTGTCCCTCAACCAGCATGTACCGGTACGAGAAGGGTTGCGCCATCTTGACCAGGGTATCGTAAATTGCCGCATCACCGTGAGGATGATAGTTTTCCATGGTTGCCGCGACCGCTTTGACTGATTTTCGAAACGGCTTGTCTGATGTGTTTCCAGACTCCCACATCGCATAGAGAGTGCGCCGGTGAACCGGTTTCAGGCCGTCACGGACATCAGGGATGGCGCGGCCGATGATGACGCTCATCGCATAATCGATGTAGCTCCTCTTCATCTCATCCTCGATCGCAACCGAAATGACGCGTGCTGCAACTGCCGGGGATTCTTCAGATGTCAAGGTTTTTTACCTCCATCGCATGCCGCTTGATGAAATCCTTTCGTGCAGATACATTCTCGCCCATCAGTTTCTCAAAGATATCGTTTGCATGAATCGCATCCTCGATTCTTACCTGCTTGAGAACCCTGCGCTCGGGATCCATTGTCGTTTCCCACAGCTGTGTTGCATTCATCTCGCCAAGACCCTTGTACCGCTGGACATGGACTCCATTCTCGCCCATCTCCACAACCGCTTTCCTCATCTCTTCTTCTCGGAAAACATACCGCTCCTTCTTCCCTTTTGCAATGCGGTAGAGTGGGGGTTGAGCCATGTAGATGTACCCAAGATCAATCAGCTCTGTCATATACCGGTAAAAGAACGTCAGAAGAAGCGTACTGATATGTGAGCCATCGACATCGGCATCGGTCATGATGATGATAGAGTGGTACCGGACCCTTGCAGGATCGAAATTAGTCCCGATACCAGTTCCAATTGCAGAAATAAGGGAATTAATCTCATTATTTTTGAGAATTTTGTGTTCTGCGGCTTTCTCGACATTGAGGATCTTGCCCCTCAACGGAAGAATTGCCTGAAATCTCCTGTCCCTCCCCTGCTTGGCAGATCCACCCGCAGAATCTCCCTCAACAATATATATTTCGCTTTTTGAGGGATCGCGTTCTGAGCAGTCCGCAAGTTTGCCTGGGAGTGTTGATGATTCAAGCGAACTTTTCCGACGGGCAAGCTCCCGGGCACTTCGTGCTGCTTCACGGGCACGTGCTGCTGCAGAAGCCTTCTCTGCAATGAGGGAGATAATCTTTGGATTCTCCTCAAAATATTCAGAGAGACACTGGTAGACATGAGAATCGACAATACCCCGGACATTGGAGTTGCCAAGCCGCATCTTTGTCTGACCTTCAAACTGTGGATTTGCAACCTTGACGCTGACGATGGCACAGAGCCCTTCACGGACATCATCGCCTTTAAAGGTCATTTCACCCTTCAGAAGGTTATTTCTCTTTGCAGAGGTGTTGATCGCACGGGTAAGAGCAGATCTGAAGCCTTCAAGATGTGTTCCTCCTTC
>QZAC01000092.1 GCA_003838065.1 Methanocalculus sp. MSAO_Arc2 | reverse complement strand
TTGATGAGGTGCTGTATAACAGGGATCTCATCAATAACAAGCTCAGGGACATGCTTGACCGGGATACCGACCAGTGGGGTGTCAAGGTTGAGCGTGTCGAGATCAAGGAAGTCGATCCGATCGGTGCCGTTAAGAGTGCGATGACCGAGCAGACATCTGCCGAGCGTGAGCGGCGTGCTGCAATCCTCCGGGCAGATGGTGAGAAGCGTGCTGCAATCCTCAGCGCAGAAGGTCTCCGGCAGAGTATGATCCTTGAGGCCGAGGGTGAACGGCAGAGTAAAATCCTCAGGGCAGAAGGAGACCGGCAGAGCAGGATTCTGGTCGCCCAGGGAGAGGCACAGGGGCTGCGTATCGTCGCTGTCGGATCACGCGCACTGGACAAGCGTTCAATAACCGTCCTCTCACTGGATGCATTGAAGAAGATGGCAGAAGGAGAATCGACAAAGATCGTCCTGCCGTTTGAGATCTCAAGCCTCATCAAGCAGAGTGCCAGATTCCTTGGCGCAACCGAAGAGCAGATGGAAGAGACCGAGACCCTTCTTGAACTATCTGATGACATCCTCGGAGATATGCCCGGGAAGGAAGATGCGATCAGTTCAGCCCAGGAGATCTTAAAGGATATCGAAAAAATCGAGAAATCAGATGTGAAGATGATCTCAAAGGAGAAGAGCGATCCGAATGAGTAGAGCCAGAGAAGATATCAGCAGATAGCTGACAGCAATCCTTTTTTTATATATCCACCTCATTTACATCATTCAGGAGGAAAATATGACACCCACCGTTCGTGAACTCAGAAGAGAAGAGTTTAAAGATGCTGAACAGCTCTGGATCCAGTACCGCGGCCAAAAAGCCGATCCGTCGAATGAGCGAATATTTGGAGTATTCAATTCTGCTGAACTCGCTGCAACAGCCCGCTGCACCCGCCATACTGATGGACTGGAGATGGACTGTGTCTTCACCCCCGAGAAGCACCGGGGGAAAGGATATGCCCGAATTGTGGTCGAGGCACTCATTGATGACTGTGGAAGTGAGGCGATATACATTCACTCAACACTCCCCCTGATTGCATTTTATACGTCCCTTGGTTTTGAGAGGATTGAAGAGAGAACGATGCCACAGACGATCCGGGACCGGTTCATATTCTGTTTTGGCGAGATGGAAGGATGCAACGCGGTCCCGATGGTTCGGCAGGGTACTGTGGCCTAAACATTGCTAAAAGACCACATAAATGGCTGCAGATAGGAGAGAAACCTCCGGCACAGCATACCGAGGTTACATGAGTGAGATCTATCATATTTAAATAATATCATTTTGAATAAACCTATCGGAGATACCGTAATGGAAGCTATCGTCCGTGAACTCAAACCAGAAGAATATGCTCTTGCAGAAACAATCTGGCAGGATTTCCGCAAGCAGAAGGCTGATCCGGTGAAAGAGAGGATATTTGTGGTGTATGACAATGGAGAAATCACTACCACTGCCCGGTGCACCAGACATTCAGACGGCCTTGAGATGGATTGCATCTTCACCCCTGAACAATACAGGGGAAAGGGGTATGCCCACCTTGCTATTTCTGCACTGCTTGAAGCCTGTGGAAAGGAAGTGATATATACACATTCACCACCCCCAATGACCAGTTTCTTTGAGCCTTTTGGGTTCCAACAAATTGATCAACAGGAGATGCCCCAGTCAATACGCGATCGTTTTATTCTCTATTTTGGTGAGAAAGAGAGCCATAGGGCTGTTCCTATGGCAAGGCCCGTGACTGACTGATGCTTTTTGCACATTTCTGCTTCAGAGATGAAAGAGATAGGGCAGAAGAATTGGGGTCATCAGCATAAAGAGCACCGCCCATGAAACCGAGGCTACGATCCCATCCACATACCTGCTGAGTCCTCGCCGTTCCAGGAGGCGGTTTAATCCTTCCCGTAAAATATGGCCGCCGTCCAGCGGAAGCATCGGAAGTGCATTAAAGATTCCAACCATAATGTTAATCCAGCCAATCCAGAAGAGAAGATGGATCACCGACCAGAACCTGTCAAACGGTACCTGGAGGTAGGTACTCTCCACTGATTCGTACGGGATCACCCTGAGAAATTCTGCACCCGGTACGATATTCAGTGGTGCGATCAGGAGATACAGCATCCCTTCCGGTGATGCAAGGTTGCCAAAGACGGTGACGACACGCTCGCTGTCATAGTAGGTTACGCCCATGAACCCGGATGATAGATCCATCTCAAGTTCTTCCGGCCATTCAGAGAGAACCAGTGTCCTTTCTACAAGCATACCTTCTTTATCGACTGTAAGGGTGATTTCGTCACCGGGAACGGTCTTGTGAAGGAGAGCAGTCACTTCATTTCTTGTTTCAACAGGGTTGCCATTTACCATGGTGATTATTGATGGATATGGAAGATCCGCTTCATATGCAGGATAGTCCTGATAGACCCCGGTGATGACAGGTGCTGGAGAGGGGATGACCATTCCGAGCAGGAAGACGAGGACAATGAAACAGGCAATCCCGATGGTCAGATTATATGCAATTCCAGCTCCAAACATCCGCATTTTTGCCATCCCATGTGTTCTGTCGATATCCTCTTCATCAGGTTCGACAAATGCACCTATTGGAATGACGGCAACAAGAAGTCCGGTACTCTTCACTGCGATCCCTTCTATCCTGCAGAGTATCCCATGGCCGAACTCATGGATTGCAATGGTCAGGACAAGTGCAGTCCAGACAGCAAAGCTGGATGGGATGAACTCATTTATCCCGGGTATCAAAAGGATGTTCTGGGGTTTCTGGAATTCTGTTGGCTCAGGCTGTGTCAGCAGGGTAATTTCTGTTGTCCGAACCAGAAGGTATGTCATCAAAGCGGAAATGACAACAACCATCAGCACACCGATGGTCCCATAAGCTCTGAAAAACGTTTTTAGTGGGGTGTAGCGGGTAAAGCGATCAAAGAACCCAACACTTTCGGTTCTGATTGCCATTATCGGTCCGAAAAAGGAGATATTTTCGGGAAAAAGTCCGCACCACCTGATTACTGCCGCTACAATTGCATACAGAATGATGGCAAAAACGACAGGATAGTACCATTCCATTGATATAAATATTGATGTAGGTCATCTTAAAACCCTTGATGATATCAAAAATCTGCGAGTGATGACTGAGCACGGGCAGAAAGAAGTCCGGTGACAGTGGACCAGCTTGCACGTGCACAGGGTGGGGGGTTTTCGTGTTCTGCGATGTATTCTGAGAGAAACTGAATCGTCTTTTTATCTGAAGGATACCCACTCCCGATATCACCATATTCAAGCGAAAGGTCATGGATTGCCCGGTCACGGAGCACCTTTGCAATGATGCTTGCTGCACCAACGATGCTATGGGAGAGATCTGCCCTGTGCTCTGCAACCACACTGCATGGTGTCCTGAGAAGGTTGTGAACTGTTCTCGCAAACCGCTGTTCATTGACATCACATGCATCAAGAAATGCAGTCTCCGGGAGAAGTGCTGTTATGCAGGCGGCATGTGCACGTGCAACAATCATATTCATGGATTCTCTTGGGATCCATTCGTCAATCTCGCCGGGGGTAATATAGACGGCGTGACAGGTGCAAATATCCTGGATGGTAACGAAGATTTCTTCCCGCTTCTTTTGCGGGATCAGTTTGGAATCAAGAACACCCAGTCTATCAAGGACGTGCAGGTTGCGCAGGCTCACCCCTGCGACAACCATCGGTCCCAGGACGGCACCCTTGCCAGCTTCATCCACACCACAGAACATATGGGTACAGATTCACTCCGCAAG
Organism: Methanocalculus sp. MSAO_Arc2; assembly: GCA_003838065.1. Lineage (GTDB taxonomy): Archaea > Halobacteriota > Methanomicrobia > Methanomicrobiales > Methanocorpusculaceae > Methanocalculus. Next base: position 10,010 of record QZAC01000092.1, on the reverse strand, counting down.
GTATTTTAACACCTCCATAAGAAACTCCGTATGTACATCATCGTGGTGGGTCTTGGGGGCATCGGGAGGAGCCTGGCGGCGACTGCTGAAGAAAACGGCGACAGCGTGGTGGTCATCGACAAAGACGAAGAGCGGTGTGCCACGATGCTTGAATACTATGATCTCCTGGCAATCACCGGCAATTCCACCGACAAGGCAATCCTCGAAGATGCTGGAATCGACAATGCCGATGCTCTCGTTGCAACCACAAGTGATGATGCCGCGAATTTGATGACCTGCTGGCTTGCCAAACGGTATGATGTTCCAAATGTTGTTTCAATAGTCAATCAGAAAGAGCATACAGAACTATTCCGTGAGGTCGGCGTCAGGGTCAGCGAGAATCCTGATGAGATCGTTGCACGATCGCTCTATACCTGGGCTGAGAACCCAAATACACAGGCACTTGCCTCGATCCCGGGTGGCGGCATCTTTGAAATCATTGTCGAGGAAGATTCACGTGGTGTCGATCGGGAGATCCGTGATCTCGAGGTGAAGGATTTTGTTTTTATTGCAATACACCGGGCAGGAGAATTGATTATCCCACGAGGGGATATCATTATTCGACCAGGAGATACCATCACCGTCTTTTCAAAGAAAGACTCAGAAATGAAAAATCTCCGTTATTTAAATCAGCAGTTCAGGAGATATGCACAATAGACTGAATTATAAAAAGTGGATATGCTCTCTCCACCAAAACCTCCTGGCTCAGAGAAATGCCCTGAGGTGTTTGAGTTCAAGAAAGAGAGCCGGATTTACCTGGATAAGCTCTTTGATAAGCATCAGTGTGCTGAATTCGGAGAGGTTCAGCCGGGATATTGAGTGGATAATTGCGTTGAGCTTTTCATCAGTGAGCTTTACGAAAATTTCCTTGACGGCATAATTGCGGTCAAGCGCCCTGCCCATACTTGATCGGCGCCAGCCGGTGTCATAGGGCATCAGTGCGGCCTTGCTGGTATCGCCAGCTTCGATTGCGGCAACTGCAGTTTCGCCAGCCAGGCGTCCGGTATACATCGCATTATAGATACCGCCACCGGTGATAGGATCTGAGACTCGTGCTGCATCGCCGACGATTATCATATTATCTGCAACAGTGGATGCCAGCGGCCTGCAGACGGAAACACCTCCGATAACAAGCTCAATTACTCTGCCTTCAGGGAATACACGGGAGACGAACCGGTCAAGATAGTCCTTTGCACGGTGGCCGTTGCCGCTTTTGCCACCGCCAATACCAAGGCCGACATTTGCTGTCCCGTTGCCTTTTGGAAAAACCCATCCATATCCCGCCGGGGCAACCTCGTTTCCGAGATGGAATTGTGTTACCTTTGAATCAATATCCAGTCCAGTCATCATATACTGGGCACAGGTTTCGATCTCACGGAAAGGAACAGTTGTATCAATGCCCGCCCATCTGGCAAATTTTGATTCAATACCATCTGCGGCAACAACAATATCGGCATGGACGTCATAGACCTTACCATACTGTTCAATGACCGCACCACCAACTGCACCGTCCTTCATGATAGGTGCTGATGCCCGGGCTTTTACATAGGTCTCGGCACCGGCTTCTGCTGCCTTCCAGATGAGTTCACGGTCAAAGATTTTCCGATCAAGGATATACCCTACCTCATTGCCTGCCCTTTCCGGCTCAAGAAACATCGAGAACCCATCAGGGGCGATTAGTTCTGCAGCTTCTATTTCGGTACAGATCCATTTTGGATCTGGAGGGAGAAAATCTCGCAGAAGCTCTTTGCCGATACCTTCAGCACACCTCACAGGAGCACCAATAGCAGGCCTCTTTTCTACGAGACAGACAGAAAGACCTTTATCTGCAGCAGTCTTTGCTGCCAGTGCCCCCCCGGGGCCTCCGCCAACAACCAGCATATCATACCGCTGCTTCATTCTGTGATGACCTCCAGAGCGCCGAGCGGACAGATCCTGTCACAGATACCACAATCAATACAGGATTGATCGACTGTCAGATAGGCATCGATTAACTCGAGAGCGCCTTCCGGGCAGACCGAGACACAGGCTCCGCAATATCCACAGATATCCCGTTGTATAGTGAGCATTGCCAATGTGATTGGTTTGATAGACGTTTAATGATATTGATTTTCTCCAGGTTGAACTCAAGAGCAACCCCGTATAGCTCTTTACTGGATCTGATTCCTGCTCCAGGATGATACCAAATACGTATTAAGAAATCAAGCAAATAGGTGTAAACAACAGGAGGATATGATGCCTCCTGCACCAGATGATGATGAAGGTGAATACATTGAGAGGCGGGCCGACTCAGCCTGAGATCTGTGCGGTCTCACTGGCAAAACTCGGCGTAAGAAACGGTGATATCGCAATTGATATTGGCTGTGGAACAGGAACCGTCAGCATTGCCATCGCAAAGACTGCAGGACATGTGCATGCAATAGACATGCGTTCAGAGGCAATCGATCATGCTCGCAGGAGAATCGCCTCTGCAGGCTGTGATAATATCACATTGGTTGAAGGCAATGCCGTTGATTTTTTGAAGCATGCTGATACAATCGATATTGCATTCATCGGCGGGTCAAAGGAACTCTCTGTGATCCTTGAATATCTGGCAGCAAAACATGTCCGTTCAATTGTTGTAAACGCAGTTCTTCTCGAAACTGCGGCTCTTGCAATAACTGAGATGCGCAGGCTCGGTATTTTTTCAGAGGCGATCCATCTCCAGGTATCACGATCTCATGATCTGGCTGGAAAAACGATCTTTAAGCCGATCAATCCGGTCTATATCATATCCGGGGGAAGCCGCTGATGCTTATTGCCGTAGGGCTTGGACCGGGGGATCCCGAACTCCTTACATTACGAGCGGTTCGGCTTCTCAAGGAGGCAGATAAAGTCTTTATTCCTGGAGAAATGGCATATGATCTCGTTGCCCCCTACCGCAGCGATGCTGTCATGCTTGATTTTCCCATGACAAACGATGAATCCTATATTGAATCCTGTATGGAAGAGAACGCAAAGAAGATTGCATACCCTGCCATTCATGGAACTGTTGTATTTGGCATCATCGGAGATCCAAACTTCTTCTCCACCTTCTCCCGTTTAACCTCGATTCTCAGGAGGGACTATCCCGGGATAGTCTGTGAGACAGTGCCCGGTATCAGTGCAATTACTGCATTCTCTTCGGCAGCAGCAATCCCCATATCAAAGAGCTTTTCTGTATCAGATGGGTCCGATCCGGATGTTATAATCCGGTTGAAGGTAAGGCGCCCCAGGGAAGAGGCAGATCGCCTGAAACAGGAGGGATATTGTGAATTCGTCCTGATCGAGCGGATGTATATGGATGGGATGGCGATCTATTCCGGAGATGAACTCCCTTTCGAGAGTAGCTATTTCAGCATACTGTATGCGAGGAAGTGATATGAATACGTTCTATATTGTCGGTGCCGGATGTGGAGATCCTGGCCTGATCACGGTGAAGGGCATGGATCTCCTGAAGCGGGCGGATATTCTCATCTATGCGGGATCACTGGTGAACCCTGAACTTATCAGTGCCTCGGGTGCTGCTTTGAAGCTTGATTCCTCGAAGATGAATCTGGAAGAGATCTGCAATGCGATCAAAACCGGTGTCCTGGAGAACAAACGTGTGGTCAGGCTCCATTCAGGCGATCCCGCACTCTATGGTGCTATTGTTGAGCAGATGGCAGTCCTCGCAGAAGATGGTATAACTGCCGAGATCATTCCAGGTGTCTCTTCTCTCTTCGGTGTAGCCGCCGCTCTCAAGACGCAACTTACACTCCGCGGTGTGTCAGAAAGTGTTGTTATTACACGGCCGGCAGGCGCGACCCTTGAGGAGGACCGGATACGTGAGTTCTCACGATTGGGCGAGACACTTGTCATCTTCCTCGGCACCGAGAAGCTCCGGGATATCATGGAGCAGGTTGAATGCCCCCAGGACACGCCTGTTGCGGTTGTATATCATGCAACCTGGGACGATCAGGTGATCGTCAGGGGGGTAGTTTCTGATATCGCAGATAAGGCAGAGGCTGCCGGGATCACAAAGACTGCCCTGATCGTCATCGGTAGAGCGGTTCTTGGTATCGAAAGCGGCTTTATTCATTCACACCTGTATACATGAAACACTGTGTTATAACCCTTGCGCGATTCATGCCGGATGCAGAAGAAATAGCCATGGCATTGTCCGCAGATCTCCTGGAGTACAGGGATGATATCTTTTCCATCGCGTTCAAAGAATATGATGGGATCATTGCCCTGATGTCAACGGGAATAGCGGTCAGGTCTGTTGCTCCACTCCTCACAAATAAATGGCATGATCCGGCAGTCGTGATCGTGACACCTGATAAACGGTATGCTATTCCTCTCATCGGTGGCCACCATGGGGCAAACGACCTTGCATACCGCCTCCAAAGCATCGGGATCACCCCGGTGATCTCAACAGCAACCGAAGTCCATGGCCGCCCCTCAGTCGAAGGATATGCGCATGAACAGGACTGCAGGATCATAAACCGCCCCTCGACCCGGCAGGTAAACGCCGCCTTTCTTGATGGAGATGTTCCTGTATACGAGATTCCAGAACCGGGTATTGTTGTTGCAGGTCCCGGTGTCTCGGTCCTGATACAAAGAAGGCCATATATTATCGGGGTTGGATCGCGCCTTGGGATTACTGCTGCAGAAGTGGTTGATGCAGTTACTACCGCACTCGGTGAGGCCGGTATTGCTCTTGATGAGGTTGGTGCATTTGTGACAACCGAGAAGAAGCGGAGTGACCCCGGCCTCGCAGAGGGTATCAGAACAATCGGGGGTATACTCGTGTACTTGCAGGATGATATTATCAACAGAACAGAAACTCCTTCTCCATCGCGGGCAGGTCTGATCGGGTTATCCGGGGTGGCAGAACCGTCTGCCCTTGCCCTCGCCGAGATTGGGAGGCTTGTTATGAGAAAGAAGACATATGGAAGGGTGACCATTGCAATCGGAAGATAATCAACCAGGAATTCTCTCAATCGTCAGCACGGGGCCCGGCAACATCAGGCAGCTGACACCGGCAGCGATGAAGACGATCGCTCAGGCAGATTATATCATAGGAAATGATACCTATATCGACCTGATCCAGTCTCTGATCATGGGAAAAAAGGTCATAAGGAGCAGGATGGGTGAAGAGGTGGACAGGGCGCAAAAGGCCCTCGATCTCGCTGCAGCACACCGGGTTGTGATGGTCTCTGGCGGTGATGCCGGAGTGTATGGGATGGCAAGCATTGTTATCGAGGTTGCTGACAGAGCCGGATCTCTGATTCATATTGAAGTTGTCCCCGGGGTAACTGCGGCAACTGCTGCAGCATCCCGCCTTGGCTCTCCGCTTTCAGGGGATTATGTGACGATCTCACTTTCTGACCTTCTCACCCCATGGGACGTGATTCTGGATCGGCTCGAACATGCGTTTGCGATGGGAGTTCCTGTTGCAATCTACAATCCGCGGAGCAGGGGTCGACCGCACAACCTGGATGCCGCACTTTATATCGCACAAAAGCACAGAAATAGCGAGACACCGGTCGGTGTTGTGAAGAATGCTTACCGTCCTGGTGAAGAAACACATGTGACAACGCTTGATGAGCTTAGATCCGATACGTCACGTGTCGATATGCATTCGATTGTGATCATCGGAGGGCTTGAGAGCCGTATATGGAAGGTAGGAGACGATGTCAGAGGAATTATTACTCCGCGAGGATATCATAGAAAATATGTATATTGACCCTGGTGCAGATACATCTGAAGGGTATGGGATCGCATACACGAGCAGAAAACTGGCACGGGAGATGGTCGGAGATGAAACACCACACGATCGGATACGCCAGCGGTGTTCGGTCTCGGTTGGCGATTTTGCAATGGCTGAGCTGATGCGTTTTGTTCAGGATCCCACAGAAGCCGGGGTTACTGCGATCCGAAAGGGTGCTCCGATTTATACCGATATCAGGATGGTGCAGGTTGGTATCCTGAAGAAAGGACATACCTGCCGAATCGAGTGTGCTCTTGATTATGGCGCTGAACTGGCTGCATCTTCTGGAATCACCCGGACGTCTGCTGGTTTTCTGATGCTTGGTGAGAGGCTTGCGGGATCGATTGTTGTCATAGGGAATGCACCATCTGCGCTCCTCTCTGTCTGCCGTCTGATCGAAGAAGGGATCATTCCCGCTCTTGTTATCGGAACACCGGTTGGGTTTGTGAACGCGGCAGAATCAAAAGAACTCCTCAGGACTATGCTGGTTCCTTCAGTCTCAAATACCGGGACACGCGGCGGGACACCGGTTGCGGTGGCGGCGATGAATGAGATCATCATACTATCCCTGGAGCGACCATGATCGATCCCGTGACCGGATTCTCCTATCCGGATGAATGGGTCTTACTGGCCAGAGACGATCCAGATCTTGAGCTTGTCAGTCAGGGAAGAGCTGTTCTCACAGCTTCGGGTCTGATCCTCAGGCGGGGGATCACAACCGGCGCAACCGCAGCAGCGGCGGCAAAAACGGCGGTCCTCTCACTTAAGAAACCAGTAAACCGAGTCGATCTCCTGCTCCCGTGTGGAATCCGCGTGGAGGTGGATGCTATCGGTGAGGACGGTAAAGGATATGCGGTGAAGGATCCGGGCGATTATCCTGAAGACAGAACTGCAGGCCTTATGTTCAGGGCAGAAGCTGTTTTGGATGATGGAATCACTCTTCATGCCGGGGAAGGTATCGGGAGGTTCGTTCGCGATACTCCCCGGTATGCAGAAGGCGAACCGGCAATCTCCCCCCCTGCACGCGATTGCATCATGAATGCTATTACAGAAGCAGTACGTGAGATTGAAATCTCCGGTGCTGCTGTGAACCTCACAGTCGTTTCGGGGGTTGAAGTGGGCGCAGATACGTTAAATCCGCGGATGGGTGTCATGGGTGGCATATCGCTCCTTGGCACAACCGGGTTCGTCGAGCCATGGGACGATCATCTCGAATCGACAATGGAAGAGAGGGTGCGTGCAGCTGATCGTGTGGTGATCACAACCGGCAGAACCGGCCTCAGGATCTCCCGTCTCCTCTTCCCGGAGTATGAAGTTGTGCTTGCCGGATCAAGGATCGCACAGGCGCTTGATGCAAGCCGTGGAGAAGTGATCCTCTGCGGCCTGCCCGGACTGATCATGAAGTTCATCGACAGGTTTATTCTTGCCGGGACCGGGTTCCAAACGGTGGAAGAATATGTCGCAACTGAAGAAGGGCTTAAGTACATGCGAAATATTCTCGGGAATCATATTTCACCTGAAATCAGGGTTGTGATCGTGAACAGGGACGGGGAGATCATCGCTGATTCACAATGAAGGTCATTGGTGTTGGATGCGGAGACGGGATGCTGACCGAAGAGGGGATTGTTGCCATTCGTGCAGCTCGCAGAATCTATGGATCATCACGAGCGATTGGGAGGGCAAAAGCCCATATCCATCCCGATTGTTCCGTATCCGTGATCACCGATTATACAGCACTTGGAAGCCTGCCTGAAGATACGGTGATCCTCTCGACAGGCGATCCCCTGCTTGCGGGCCTTGGGTATCCCGGCGGCGAGATCATCTGCGGCATCTCATCGCTCCAGGTAGCCTTTGCACGGGTTGGAATCCCATGGAGCACCGTCTCGGTGGTAGACGCCCATGGAAGAGATCATGAAGAGGCAATCGGTGATGCCGTCATCGATTGCGAACGGAAACGCCCCGTCTTTATCATCGCTGATCCGAAATTTCCGGTTCACGCACTTGCAGGTGCACTGCGAGGGATGGAGTGTATGATATATGTCTGCCAGGACCTCGGGGAGCCGGATGAGCGGATCATCACCGGAACGCCGGATAATCCCCCTGTTCCGGATTCAAAACTCTTTTGCTGTATTGTTCTGCCAGAGCGGGCAGAGTGAGAGCGGCAATTATTTTGCTACCATGGAATGAATTGTTCCGAAATCATAAGACAATATTTTTATATCAGTCTATCTTACCAGACATAGTACAACCATCTTTATAGGGGATTGTACAAATGATTACGTATCGACAGTTTATCTTAACCTGTATCACAGTCATCCTGGTTGTGACACTGCTCTGTATACCGGTATCAGCAGACCGGATGACAGTTGAGAGCCTTGAGATCATCGACAGGAGTGTCAGGGAAGTAACAGCCGACTATCATGTCGATCACTGGCACGGCAGGCTCCCGGTTGTTATCCAGGGTAAGCATATCTCGCTTGGAGCAGTATTCACCGGAGCAGATGGAAAGGCCATCCCACTCATGGAAGAGGATACATTCTACGATACCGGCAGGGGCACTTTTACCGGTGATTATATCTTCAATGTCCGCCTCGCCGATGGTGCACCGACAGGCATCGTCACCCTCCTCTGCCATGGCGATCATGTCCATGTGCGTGGTCAGCAGGCAGGAGAGACCAATATAGTGTTCCAGCTCCAGGAGGATGATAAGGTAGTCTGGGAGTCCCCCTCTATCGGAGTCAATGTACGGAAGGATGATACGCCAACCGAGATTGTTGGAGATGGAACGATCCAGATTGCTGAACTGAAGATCATCGACAGGAGTGTCAGGGAAGTGACAGCTGATCACCATTTTGATCACTGGCATGGCAGGCTCCCTGTTGTGACGAAGGGCACGCACATCTCACTTGGTGCAGAATTTACAACCGAGGACGGAGAAAAGGTCCCACTCATGGAAGAAGATATCTTTTATGATCCCGGACGGGGAGTATTCACGGGAGCATATATCTTCAATGTGCGACTGGCCGATGGTGCACCAAGAGGTATCGTTGAGCTCCTCTGCCATGGTGATCATGTCCATGTACGTGGACAACAGGACGGGAGAACGGCCCTTGTCTTCATGCTGCAGCGGGACGACGATGTTGTCTGGGAGTCAGCAGAAATCAATGTGATGGTTGAAGACCCTGATATGGCACCAGCTCCTGCAGAACCTGCAGAGAGTCCGGGATTCGGGCTCCTTGCAGCCCTGGGCGGGCTGATGGTCGTGATCTATGCATCACGCAGATAGCCGGTATCACCGGGAGAACTTTTCTCCTATCTTTTACTCTAAAGTTACGAAAATAAGAATCTCTCTTTTTATTGACTGATTTCATGACAGGTGATTGGTGTGGTTCATGTATCCGATGGAATTCTCCCCATGCCGGTGGTTGCAGCAGGCTGGATCATCACCATTATCCTGCTTGCAGCAACCTACCGCTGGGCTCAACAGGATCAGGATCTGACTCTGCAGATACCAAAATTATCTGTAATGGTGGGTGCATTCTTCGTCGCCTCGCTCATCCATATCGACATACCTCCTTCCAGCGCCCACCTTATCTTAAACGGGCTTGTCGGTATCGTGCTTGGCCCGCTGTGCTATATTGGCCTCTTTATCGGCCTCACGCTCCAGGCACTGCTCTTCCAGCATGGGGGTATCACCGTCATCGGGGTAAATACCGTGATACTGGGCATCCCGGCTCTCATCTGCTATCTCAGCTTCCTGATTGCCTCAGGACGCGGACTGCCGCTCACGCTCATCGGCGGTATCTTTGGCGGGCTTGCCGTTCTTGCAAGCGTCTTCCTCCTGGTTGCGATCCTTGTCATCTCAGGAAGCGAATTTCGTGCAATTGCAGGTCTCCTCGCGGTTGCACATATCCCGATTATCATTACCGAAGCGATCATAACAGGAGTGATAATTGGATATCTGGCACGTGTGAAACCTGAATTACTACCCATTCAACTGAAGGGAGGAAAAAAATGAAGATAAACAACCGATTACTCTTTGCAAGCCTTATGGTTCTGCTCCTGGTATCTGCACTCATCGCACCGGTATCAGCGCACAGGGCATATGTTGGCGCTTTTCTGACTGGTGATCAGTATGATGAGGTTTTGGTCAGGGCCTGGTATGAAGGTGGATCCCCCATGGCACATGCGGAGATCA
>QZAC01000091.1 GCA_003838065.1 Methanocalculus sp. MSAO_Arc2 | reverse complement strand
GACCAACACCGGTCCGCACAGACGACACCTATGAGAGGAAATGGTCCACAAGCGGAATCGGTCTTGACGCTGGTTCATACACGGTATACGCATTAACCGATCCGTTCAACAGGAACAACCTCGCCCAGGCAAATGACTACGACTCAGTCAGCATCGTCCTCAGGAAGCCATTCGTTACCGCTACACCTTCTGCAACCACTGTTGCCAAGGGCGATGACATTTACATCCGCGGAACTGCTGAGGGTGAACCCAGTGATGGGGTTGCGGTATGGGTCTTTGGCAGGAACTACTTCTTCCGTGGCACAGTAGATGTCGAAGATGACGGGACATTTGAATTCGATGACCTGGATTCTGCCTGGACAGCTGATCGATCTGCCGGTCAGTACTTCGTTGTCGTCCAGCATCCAATGGAGAACGATGAGTTCGACGTTGTGGTTCGGACAGTAGGAGATAGAACATTAGTACAGGATCGTGACGGAATTGACGAGTTCGTTGTTGAAGGTCCAGGACGTCTGCAGGGTGCTCAGGCAGCACAGGCGCTCATTGACCTGCTGAACAAGCCACAGATCGATGATACCTATGTCAGGGCTTCATTCCTTGTTGAAGAACCATGGATTAGGATTGACAGCATTGGTGACAGGTACGTCGGAGACACGTTCACCATCACCGGTACAACGAACCTCGCTGTTGACAACGATTTAATCGTAGAAGTCATCTCTTCACGGTTCGAGCCTGCACCAAAGGAGGCACCTGCTGAATTCGCTGGCGCTTCTGGCACAGTTAAGGTCGTTGATGGCAATGCTGACTACAACAGCTGGTCATTCGAAGTTGATGCAACACCATTTGCACCTGATGAATACATTGTGAGTGTCGAATCAATCGAAGCCGCAATAACTTCAACCACAACATTCAACGTGCTTGAAGCTGTTCCGGTAACACCGACACCAGAGCCAACACCGACACCAGAGCCAACACCGACACCAGAGCCAACACCGACACCAGAGCCGACACCTGAACCGGCACCTGGATTTGGCGCACTTGTAGCGATTGCAGGCCTTATTGCGGTAGCGTTCCTCGTCATTCGCAGGAACTAAACCCATCTTATTTCTTTTTTCTTTATCACGACAAAACACAATAGCTACCGCTCATTTTTACAGAAAATACACATGAAGGCACAAGGACGTGCCCGTCTCCTCCCGGCCAACCCTTATCCTTCCCAAAACCAACATCCATATCATATAACCAGACCAAACGGAGGTTAGCATCTATGGTCCGTCTTTCTGGAAAAGTGCTTGACATTGAATATCGGGGCCTCCTCCTCAACCGGGACGATGCCCGCACCATCGGGGTCCTTGACGGGGATCGCGTTGAGGTGTATAACGAAGAGAAGAAAACAGCTGCACAGGCTTTCGTCACGACCACTGCAAGCATGCTCCCGCAGGGTACAGCTGGTGTCTACCAGATAACAAACCGGCGGTTGCAGCTTGAAACTGGCGATGCGGTCGAGGTCCGGGCTGTTGGCAGGCCTGCGTCCATTGATTTTATTAAAAAGAAGATGGATGGCGGTAAACTCTCCAAAGAAGAGACGCATTCGATCGTCCGCGAAATTGTTGACGATACACTCTCCCCGGGTGAGATCAGTGCATATATTGTCGGGACATATATCAACGGACTTGACATGGATGAGATTGAGTACCTCACCCGGGCAACGGTAGCAACCGGTGAGCAACTCTCATTTGCTTCACGGCCGATTGTTGATAAACACTCAATCGGGGGGGTTCCCGGCAATAAGATAACCCTCATTGTTGTCCCGATCATCATGGCTGCTGGTCTGAAATGCCCCAAAACAAGCTCCAGGGCCATCACAGGGGCAGGAGGTACGGCAGACCTGATGGAAGCCCTTGCTCCGGTTACCTTCTCGGCAAGTGAACTACAAACAATTACAGAAAAGGTGGGTGGTGCCATTGTATGGGGTGGAGCAACCAACATCGCACCTGCTGATGATAAGATCATCCTGTACGAGTATCCTCTCAAGATTGATCCTCATGGCCAGATGCTCGCCTCGGTGATGGCAAAGAAATTCGCTGTCGGCGCCGATCTTGTGGTCATCGATATCCCGGTCGGCAGGCATGCGAAAGTACAGACGATTGAAGAGGGCCGCCGGCTTGCCCGTGACTTCATGGAGCTTGGGGATCGGCTCGGTATAAGGGTCGAATGCGCCCTTACCTATGGCGAGACCCCGATTGGCCGGTCCATCGGCGTCAACCTGGAGGTTGCAGAAGCCCTTTCCATATTGAAAGGGAGTGAGGCTCCTGAATCGCTCATCCAGAAGAGTGCGGCAATTGCGGGCATTGCGCTTGAGATGGCTGGCAAAGTCCAGGCAGGTACTGGAACAGAGGCAGCACTTGAACTTCTCTCATCTGGAAAAGCAGATACAATGATGAAGCAGATCATCGAGGTGCAGGGGGGAGATCCTGATGTGATGCCAGAAGATCTCATGCCCGGCGACCATGCATTCACCGTCAATGCTCCAGAAACCGGATATGTGGTCGAAATGAACAACCGGGCACTGATCACAATAGCGCGTGCTGCAGGCGCCCCACATGATCATGGTGCAGGCATCATATTCCATAAGAAACAGGGCCAGCATGTGAAGAAGGGTGACCCTATCTTTACCATCCATGCCGACCGAGGCTGGCGTCTCCAGAAGGCGCTTGAGGAAGGCAGACGCCTGATGCCGGTCGCTGTTGAGGGAATGCTGATCGACCGGGTACCCGGAGATCACTGGCGATCACCGATGCACTAATAGGGAAGAACACAATAGTAAAGTGTATGCGTTCTCTTTGGTTCATACCACTGATCATCGTCCTCCTGGTGCTTGCGGGACCGGCGCAGGCAATAGTCACGCTCAGCGTAACGGTCGAGGATACCTTCGGTAATCCCCTCCCCGGTGCTGATGTTTATGTTGATGGAAGTCATGTAGGACGGACAGATGGATCCGGAATATTCAAGCATTCTCATGCAGGAATAGATGGTTTCAATCTCAGGGTATCAAAATCAGGGTATCAGAGCAGGACAGTATTTGTTGAGGCAACTGAAAGGAGCAGGACTGTAATCCTCTCAAAGAGCACCGTCATCCTGACTGTCCGGGTCTATGATGAGCATATCGCCCCGATGAAAGATGCAGTCGTCCGGGTAACCGGTCCTGGAACCGATAAGACCGACGCAACGAGATCTGATGGAAAAACGGCCTTTACCCTTGATGACGGTGAAACCTACCAGGTAACAATCACCGCCCTTGATTACAGTGATAAACACGTATCGGTTCTCCTCTCTGGTTCAAACCGTGAGATCTCAGCTGTGATGGAGAGAGGTGATCGGTTGGTCTTCCGGGTTTTCGATGACGAGACTCATGAGCCGATCAGCGGTGCAGAGATCTCAATCGATGGTGATGTACGTGGCATAACAGGTGATGACGGTGTTTTTTCATACAATCTCAGGAAGGGCTTTGATTATCTCATCACCGTGAAGAAACCTGAATACGAAACCCATACAGAACGTGAGTTTATAACTGGAGATCAGCAGGTCCTCTCTATCGGCATGAAAACAGCATATCATACCACCTCCGTCTCTGTTTTCGATTTCGAACGGAAGGTAGTGGAAGATGCCGATATCTACCTTGACGGAGTTCTGGTAACCAAGACCGATGAGTACGGGCGGGCATCGCTTGGAAGGCTCTCTACAGGCATATACCTGCTTGAGATCCGCAAGAGCGGTTTTGAATCATACAGCCAGGAGATAGCTGTTTCAGAAGATTCTATCGATTTTATCGCAACGCTCACCTACACTCCCGTTCCTGTCCGGGTACTGGTCGAAGATACGTCACATGTGGTTATCGCCGGTGCACAGGTATATGTTGATGAAGTGGAGAAGGGGACTACCAACGAACAGGGGTTCCTCTTTATCTCGCTCAATCCCGGTCGGGGGTACACCCTGACAGCTTCAAAGGATGGGTATTATGAAGGGGGATCAGATCTTGCCATACCAATCGACGGCCTGCAGCATTCGGTTACCATCACGCTTGAGCCAAAACCGGATCTCGTTCTTATCGGGGGAGCAGTACTGGTTCTCCTTCTCATTGCGGGTGGGGTATTTATTGTTCGAAAGAAGAGGCGCAAACGTGGATCTCCACGCAGGGGAAAAAGCTGGTAAACTGAGATTCCTGTAAAAGTCGAAAATGAATAAACGGATCCACCGGGAATCGAACCCGGGTCCTTGGGTTCGAAGCCCAAGAGGATATCCTCTACCCCATGGATCCCATATGCCATTATACAGGTGTGCAGAAATACTATTTCAATGCTGAGGGTGCAGATGAACCTGTTAGCTCTCCACACCGTATATGTTATTTACCCATTCCTGGTCCATATCCTCACTGTGCATGGTGCGTAGACCCGGGATGCATGGTCCGTATGCCTTATGGTGTAGGTTATATCTTCTGGATCCCGGGTAATAGCGTACCTGGACATGATAATCTCCATCTGCCTGCAGTTACCATTTCGGCATTCTTAATCATCTCTTCAGCAGATATGATCTCTCATGGTGTTATCAGCGGGAGTAATCAGAAAGAGATTGGGAGAGGACAGCTCACAGGGTGATCTGGTCATTCGACCCTTTGAGGATGGCTGTCTCCAACCAGCCTCCTATGATCTCAGGGTGGCAGAAGAGGTACTTCTCATCCGCGGCCAGTGTACCCTTGTTTCAACATATGAGTGGGTAGAGCTCCCTTTAGACATTGCCGCCACTCTTCGGGGCAGGTCGTCATTTGGGAGGCGCGGGCTCCTTCTCGGTGCAGGGTATGTGGACCCCGGGTTCAGGGGCCAGCTGACGCTCTGCTGTACAAACATGGGGCATGAAGATATTCTGGTGCCCAGGCAGACCAGGATTGTTCAGATGATCCTCCATTTTGTCGAAGAAGGCCATGAACTCTATTCTGGCAGGTACCAGGACAGCAGAGGTACTGTGTATGCGAGAGACTGACTCAGGAACAGAGCGGAAATGCCTTGAAATTCTCAGGATTCTTCGTGAATCACGGGATCCAATGGGTGCAAAACATCTCTCGGAGCGAATGGCCCAACAGGGTTTTGTTTTATCGGATCGTGCGGTCCAGTATTATCTCCATCACCTTGATGAACTTGGTTTTACACGGAAGGTCGGGAATCGGGGCCGCGTCCTGACAAATCTCGGGATAGCAGAAAGTGAGAGCGCACTGGTTGGGGATCGGATCGGATTTGTGATATCCAAGCTGGAACGGCTTGCTTTCCGCAGCACCCTGAATCCACAGACCTGTACTGGCGATGTCGCCTACAATCTCTCATATGTACCGGATGAAGATCTGGATACGGCATGCAGAGCTTTTGATCAGGTTGCCGCCGCCGAAATAGGTTTTTTTGGAACCTATACCGTTACTACAAACGATCCCCGAATTCCAGAAGGTCATGCCGGTCTTCTGACTGTTTGCAACATAACCCTGGATGGTATCTTCCAGCACCACGGCATCCCGGTCAGGATGGCATATGGGGGGTGTCTTGGCCACATTGGTGGAGCCCCGCATGGTTTCCTTCACCTGATGAGTTATCAGGGCACAACCCTTGATCCTCTCCAGCTTTTTATATCTGCTGACATGGCCTCTATTGGCAGGTACATTGCAACTGGTGATGGTGTCACTCTTGCAAATATTAGAAACATCCCTGACCCTGCAGTACCGTCTGCCGAAGAGATTATGGAATCGCTTCGGAAGAATGGGTTTCATCTCCCGGTCGCGGTAGGATCCAAAATCCTGAAAATCCCCATGGAACCCTACCAGTCATCGATTGTCATTTACAGCGGAATGAACCTGGTCGGGGGTGCATACGAATGTGGCATCAGAATGAAAACAGAGATTGGTGCTGGAACAATACCAATATCACGTATCCTCTCAGGTTAGATATCAGTTATCCCGCTTTATTTGGATATCTGGATTAGATCCATGTGATTCCGCCATCCTCCTCGTCCGGCTCACGCCTGGAAGGACGATGTCTGGAGGGAGCATCTTTTCCAATGAATACATACCCCGATTTCCCTTTCACTTCATCCCGTGGAAGTGGATGATTTTGTGTGTTTCGTGTGCGGGTAATATCATCTTTTGGTGGAGGTTGGCTGGAATTGGTCTGTAGGGGAGAAACATGGCCGGAAGATACGGCAGTGTCCAGACGTCGGTTCTGTTCGATTCCGGTGAATCCCCGTCCCATAAGCACATCGTCCCGGGGACGGGATGAGATCTTTTGAATGGTAATCTCTCTACTTTCATCCACACGGCTGCCCGGCCGTGAGAAGTGTGATTTCAGGGCAATTGCTTTTGCCTCATTTGATCCATCTCGCGCACGGATCATTAATGGAAGTGTAAACGAACCATCAGTTGATTCTGCAGAAGCTCCACTTCGCTCCTTGGGCATCTCTTTGACCCTGACCGGTTCGTCGTCAATCGATCGATCCCTTGGTTTGACCGGGTCAGGTACCTTTGTCTGTCGTGAGATGTCGGTAATTTCGGTTGCCTCTCGCCCGGGAAGGTAGAGCTTCTTATTGGTCTCATCACCATAATCAGCTTCCATCATCTCATAGATATCAATCTCTGTTCTGGTCTCCTCTCCGTTCATCTCCGGTTCAAACCCGGTATCATAATTCCGTGCATTTGCATGAACAGGCTCTGCTTCAGAAACGGGGTATGCCTGCTCATCATGTTCTCCTGTATCGTCAGGCCATGCTGTAGTATCTCTCTCCCAGTTATCGTTATCTTCCCATACACCATATCGCGCAAGGAGTGCTGCACGCTCAGCTTTTTCCCTCGCCTTGCGTTCCATCTCCTGCTTTTCACGCCTGAAATATTCCCTCTCCTGTATAGAGGCTTCTTCCCGCATTTTCTCTTTCATTTGTTCCTGAATATAGAGCGAACGGATCTCTTTGATCTCATCGATCCTTGGGATATTAGTAATGCCTGCAAGCACGATGATCACGCCGATATATTTGGTGCTCAGCAACGGATAGTCTCCTGCACGCATTTCAAGTCCACTGATGCTCCGGTCGATCCATTTCCTGACATTCTGAAACCCTTTCATGGAAAGCTCTTCTGTTGGCCCTGTTATCAGAACGAGTGCTTTCTGTGCACTTGTGAGATCACACGGAACCGATATCTCCTGATAAATAGCCCGCTTTGCAAGCTCAACCATTCGTGATGCACGTATGTGGCCGTCTTCGAAAGGTGCGTAATTTTTTTTGAACTTATTGAAAAAACCAAGTGTGGGGCGCGACACAAGTTCAATTGCATATCCAATGGAGATCATGCCCATACCGGTAATGGTATTGATCACTTCACCGGCATCAAGGACCACTTCGCCAACCGGGCGGCTTTCATCAACAAATTCACCGGCACGGAGCAGAAGCCCGAAACGCCGTGCCAATCGTTCATTTAAGAGAATATTGCGCTCAACCGGGTTCAGGGGAACAGAACTCAGATGACCACTGGTACCAATAGACTCCTCATGCTGGTCATCTTCATCTGATGGATATTCCATCCTGTCTCCATTTTCCACAACCCGTTTTCGTGTGAGTCTGAGCATGTCGGTTGCAATTTTTCTGTACCATGTTTCATTATCAAAGATAATGCACCCGTCAACGACAGGTTCGATCATGTCAAGCTGATCTGCGGCTCTTGCAGAGATCTTTTTGCCTTCGCTCTTGAGAGGGAGTGTGAGAAGACAGAGAACGGGTTCATAAAAAGAGTCGCGGATCTTTTCGACGAGCAGTGGGATTGTATTGGCATGCATTCCGCCCAGTCCGGCACAGATGATCACAGCATCGATCTCGATGCTGGTGCATTTCTGAATATGGCCTATCGTCTCAGCGACATCAAGGACTTCGCCATCAACAGCATCATGTTCGTTGTCGAATCTGGGGAGGACGATCCGCTGGGTTTGAGGGATGACCCTCAATTCTTTTATGCTGGCGATATCTGTATCTATCGCAATCGCCCAGAGGCTGTGCGTTTTGCTCCTCCTGTCATGATCATAGAGGATGTCGGCAATACGCGATCCTGCCCCCCCAAGTCCGATGATAAGTGCCTTCATAGGTGACGATCCATTTGTGCACAGGACTGCCGAATGCCGCTGCGCATGGTACTGGTTATATTATCCCGAAAACATAAAGCCTTTCAGTCTATACAGT
This sequence comes from Methanocalculus sp. MSAO_Arc2, assembly GCA_003838065.1. GTDB lineage: Archaea > Halobacteriota > Methanomicrobia > Methanomicrobiales > Methanocorpusculaceae > Methanocalculus. The sequence goes on along the minus strand of QZAC01000091.1, from coordinate 1,360 downwards.
TGTCCATGTAATTTGAATCCATTTTCTTATACCTTTTTTCCATCAGGAAATTCATCTTATGATACTCATCTTTTGCTGGTTTCAGAGGTAAATGATAATTATTATAAGTGTGTGTGTGAAACTACTCACTGAGGTGAAATTACCTTGAGCTATGGAATTGAATTCGTGCCTGGAAACCTCTCTGTCAAGCAGGTAGTCAACTACTGTAAGCTTGCTGAGACGAAAGATATCGACTATGCCTGGATCACCAACCACTACAACAACCGTCACTGCTACCCGATCCTCGCTGCGATTGCACAGGGAACAACCGAACTGAAAATGGGCCCTGGCATCATGAACGCCTTCACCGACACACCTGCAGCAATGGCATCATTTAGCTGCACATTAAACGAGATCTCGGATGGACGGGCAATCCTTGGTATCGGCCCTGGTGACCTCTCCACCCTGCCGAAACTTGCCATTGACCCGGCAAAACCTGTCAGCAGGTTAAAAGAAGCAGTCATCCAGATCCGCGCACTTTGTGCTGGTGAGGAAGTAAAGAAGCAGGGCCTTGAGTTCTTCGACTACGATGGTGCAAAACTCACCGGTGTCCAGCTCCCCGGCAAGAAGGGAATCCCGATTTACATCGGTGCACAGGGACCAAAAGTCCTTGAACTCGCCGGAGAAATGGGTGATGGTGCACTCATCAACGCATCGAACCCCAAAGATTTCGATGCAGCAATCCCGATCATCAAAGCGGCATGTGACAAGGTTGGCAAGAAGAACTTTGACATCGGTGCCTACACCGCCATCTCGGTTGATGATGATGTGAAGAAAGCGCGCAATGCCGCAAAGATTGTTGCCGCATTCATCGCCGCAGGATCACCGCCAGCAATCCTTGAGCGCCACAACCTTGACATGGGCAATGTCGCAAAGATCAAAGATGCTCTTGCAAAATTCGACTTCAAGACCGTTGGGGGTCTTGTCGGCGACGCTGAGATCGATGCGTTCACCATTGCAGGCACACCAGATGAGGTCAAACAGAAATGTGACGACCTGGTAAAGTCCGGTGTCACACAGGTCATTTTCGGATCCCCCCTTGGTCCTGACATGGTCAAATCGATCCGACTGCTTGGCAAGTACGTTGTATAATATCCCTGAACCGGGACATTCATACATCAATCTCTTTTTTCCATTTTTTTCGCACTGTATTATTACGATCATAGCAGCAGAAAGCCCACGAGTTTAGTCGCGGGATGAATGCGTCAATGCTGAACCACAAACAATATCGATTGTCCGCGCATATACTTATATAGATGGCTAAAGAACGGTGGACGCACTCAGATACAACGGTATACAACATCGGATACCATCTCATATG
>QZAC01000090.1 GCA_003838065.1 Methanocalculus sp. MSAO_Arc2 | reverse complement strand
GCGGCCAGGTACATTCTGCGCAATATTCTTAAACCAAAAGGATGATCTATAACTACTATGGCTCCCCGGAACCGGACATTTACACTCTGGATTCCCAGGTACATGGACCACCTGACGATGCGTAATTATTCAGGGACAACAATCGATACATACCGCCGTGTGCTTACCAATTTTTCTTCGTACTGTGCTGCGGTTCAGGGGGTACCTGATCCGGCAATTGATACCGATGCCTATGAAATCACTCATTTTCTTGCACAGGCATCAGCAAAACGCCAGATATCTGCGAAGACGATGAACCGATATCTCTCCACGCTCAGCTCATTCTACACCTTCCTTGCGGGTCAAAAAATGATCGAGTCAAACCCGGTATTGGGAGTGGATAGGCCAAAGATTAAAGGCCGGGAACTCCTCTATCTCAAGCATGCCGATGTCGTTTCGTTTTTCGAAGGTATAGTGGATTTACGGGACCGTCTCATTGTCCGGACGATCTATGCGACCGGTGTCCGGGTCTCTGAGCTCTGCGGAATACAGATTGAGCATATCGACTTTTCCGAGGAAACGATCAGGATCCGTGGAAAAGGAGATAAGATCAGGACTGTTTTCATCGACCCGGCGACACTACAGTCGATCCGTTCTTTCATCGGGAGCAGATTAGAGGGTCCGCTCTTCATCGGTCATCAAGGAGCCCCCCTTTCGGCTCGGACTATCCAGCATATCTTCAAAAAATATGCACCTCCCGGCATAACCCCGCACAAGATCCGGCACAGTTATGCAAGTGAACTCTACAAGCGCTCCCGAAACCTCCGGGTCGTGCAGGAGAACCTTGGGCATTCCTCTATCAAGACGACTGAAGTGTACCTGCATACCGATCTTGAAGAGCGGCGACGGGTCTACCAGGAGCATTTCCCATTATCTGAGCGGTGAGAGAGGCTGTCGGTGCTTCTCCTGATACATCTGTGCTTCTTCTGGTGCATATTCCTGCAAGCGTTACAATATACAACAATGACAATTATCTCGTAGTCTGGTATAGGAATGGCCGGATTACTGCTTGCCGCCTGATACCAGCTCTCCTCCCTTGGCGATACATTCGCGTGGCAGCTCCTGGAAGAGTATGATGACAGCAGCAGGATCAATGCTAAAAGTATTGGCAACAGTCTGCGTGATCGCAGATGCTACGGTCTTTTTCTGCTCAATGGTCCTGCCTTCTGACATCTGAATGGTTATGATTGGCATATATGAAGAATGGTGGAAAATCTTAAATTTGTTTTGATTTCTCACCATTTTTTGCTTGTCTTTCCTTCATTGACCCACTTGATTGTTGCAGACTGTAAATAGATGCCAATGAGTGCACAGATAAGTCCGGCCACGGTAAATAAAACAATAGTTCTGACTCCCCCGTCTTCTGCGATTGGAAAGTCAGGGATATTGCTGATAGAAAGCAGATAACTGCTTGCTCCGTAGATGATAGTTCCAATTGCCCCGATGAAGAACGGTACAACCACGATTTTCCCGAGTAGATCACGCTCATGCAGGATATAGTCAATGATCTTTCCGGTCAGGGCAACAAGCCCTGCACCAACAAACCACCAGACCGAGCCATAAATAAATGCGGCAATAAAAAGAAGAATTCCAGCATCTTCAGGGTAATAGACGAGAAGACTCGTCATACCCATAATAATTCCAACAATTAATATCAATACTGCCGAGATATAGGTAACAAAGCTGAAACTGCCTTTCTCAAAGGAATTCTGAAGGCCTGAGAAGAAGTATCCAAAGAATTCATCGATACCAAACCCTTTAAAGAGGAGATAAATCCCGACAGCCCCAACAACAATAAATGTGGCCAGATCTGGTCTTCCCCAGAGATAGGCGGCAGAATACAGCAGCATGGCAAGACCTACCGGTACCAGCACCACGCGTGCGATCTTTGGGTCATCAAGGAGTTTTTTTATGATATAGTAGGTCCCCTCCAGGTTTGGCATCTGGGTAACAATCACACGCTTGATACTCTCAACAGGTATTCTGGATTGTACGATTGGAAGAATGTAATCGTCTTCTGCTCCATCTGAGACAAGTATGCAGGAAGTTGCTTCAGTCTGAGTGATAATATTTAAGAGGGCATCACCAATTCTTCTGTCGCCTTCGAGCTGGTTCATATGATTTCCGCCAATGACGGCAACCACCACATCCTCACCCTTTGCAGAAAGTTCGTCATATGTCCTTAAAGCCTGGAAGATGGCGTTTATGTCTGAATCTTCAGGATCAGTCAGCCCAAGTTGTGTAGCAGCATGCAGGCATGCTTCCCGTCCGATAATGGGGCTTTCTATCCCGGCTTTATAACCAATATCGTCATCACGATCGATACTGAGAACCAACGTTCTCCTTCTCTGCATTACTGAGTACATGAACCTATGAGAATAATAAGGTGTTTGCCTTATTGCTTGAGAAAACGTGTACCTGACCAGATCTTGCTCCTCAGTTTCATGATCTTTGAGGCAGCATGCCCACGATCTCAGTTGTGGGTAGGGGAAAATATGGAAAATTCTCTATTGATTGCCCGATGTGCTGTAACAAAAGAAGGTCAAATTAAATGTAGAATAAAATGTTGTCGCTGAAAATAAAAATTAGATGAGTTTTGATCTCTGAAGAAGGAGGAGGTCTTCTGTGGTAAGCTTTTCTCCGCTCTTGAATGAGTTGAAGATCTTTTCTGCTTCCATTCTGACCGTTTTATTCTCTTTAACTGCTTTGACCTTCTTGGTCTTTGTCCGCATACCGCTGATGACTTTGTCATAGTCACGCAGCTCTTTCTGGCATTCTATGAAGGCTTTGTGTTCTGCATCCGCGGCTTCCTGTGCCTCAACAAATGCACGATGTTTTGCATCTGCCTCTTCCCGGGATTTATCTGCTTTGCGGTAGCAGTCCACCATCAGGTCATGGTGGGTCTGGGCCAGTTCGGCACTCTCGGTCACTTTTGCATGGAGATCCGATGCTTGTTTCCTGAATTCACGTGCCTCCTGGAGTTTCGCCCGTATCTCTTTGTTCTGCTCAAGTTCAGCTTCCTGCTCCCTGACCTGACCCTTCATCTGTTTTATCTTTTCAACGAGTTCACGCTCTTTATCAGCGCTCATCGCCTCAGTCTGTTGTTTAAACTCAAGAAACTCGATCTGACGCTGGATATCCTTTACCTGGCCCTTCTTAATGTTGCCATGTTCTTTCTTGTACTCTTCGAGCTCCTCAAAAAGAACATTGGCCTTTTCATTCAGTATATTGCGCTCTTCTTTCAGATCTGAGACATTCTTGTTGCTTGTGTCTCGAAGCTCCTTGTGTTTCTGGGCTTCTTCAACAAACTGACGTGTCTGATTGTTCAACTCATTGCGGTCGCGGGCATACTTGCTCGCAAGAGCATTAAGTTCATTTCTGCGGTTCTTGTGCTGTTCTGATTCAGCGAGAATAGTCTTCCTCTTATCAACGAGATCATTCAACATGCTCAACAATCCTCAAATGTCGATACGTTACCTCTGGTTGAGTGAATGCTTCTTCTATGGCACATACCTGGATGTTTCTCTTTCAGGAATGAAAGGACCGAAAAAACAGACGGCAACTCGTCCGAGTGCCGATATAAGTAAACCATTCTGTTCAACCTCCGATACGAAAAGCCATATTACGCTTGATTCTGGAGGCAGAAGATGGTGCCTGTGCCAGAGGCAGTGATACGACTTTCTATAGATAAAGGATAGGGATATTATTAAAAGTATCGCGTCTGCTAAAGAGGAGCCTTTTTTGTGCTAAAAAACGGATATTAAGATGAAAAAGAATATTTTTGTTACATCACCCAATCAAGGAGACTACCTGACCGGGCATCTGCAAAACCTCTTCCTCCACTGCGGGCTGAAGCCATATTGGCTGTTTTGAGGCTGGTTGACTGAACGGAGAAACTTGGACGCCCCCCAAGTATTTGCGGACTCTGTACACCGGTCATGATAGCCATGACACGAACTTTCCCTTCATAATCATTCCTGACGCGCGCACCCCAGATCACATCTGCATGGGGATCGAGCTCATAGGTTAATTGGCTCGCGATCTCTTCTGCATCATGCAGTGTGAGGTCGTTGCCACCTGTGATGTGGATGAGGCATCCGGTCGAACCGCGATAATCAATATCCAGAAGTGGGTGGTCCAGGCATTCACGGACAACACTATCTGCCTTGTTCTGTTGCTTGCTTTCACCAACGAGCATTACTGCAAGACCTCCCTTGCTCATCGTTGCACGAACATCGGCATAATCGATATTGATGAGTGATGGCTCGGTGATCGTTTCGCTGATACCCTTGACGGTCTCAGAGATCAGCTGATCCATCACTGAGAATGCCTGGCCAAGTGGGAGGTTTGGAACAAAACTTTTGAGCCTGTTGTTGTCAAGGACAATGACCGAATCTGCTGCATTTCGTACGGATTCCAGTCCCTCTTCTGCTTTGAGCATGCGAGCCTTCTCAACCTGGAAGGGATAACTCACCATAGCCACAACGATTGCACCCTGTTCTTTTGCAATCTGTGCGACGACAGGAGCGGATCCGGTTCCAGTCCCCCCACCCATTCCAGCTGTGACAAATACCAGATCAGCTGACTCGAGAAGCCCCTCAAGTGTGGGCCGTGCCATCTCGGCTGCGCGTCTGCCAACATCAGGGAAACCGCCTGCTCCTAACCCTTTTGTCAATGATTTGCCGATCAGTACGCGCTTATCAGACTGAACCATATCAAGGTGCTGTTTATCTGTGTTGATCGCGATTGTTTCAGCACCTGATACCTGCATGTGATGGAGCCGGTTGACCGTATTGTTTCCGGCACCGCCACACCCGATAATGACGATGCGTGGATTTCCAAGCATATCGTCATCATCAATAATGGAAGATTTAAGACGTTCTTTATCCAGTTCTGCGTGCTTTAGAGCTTCATTTATGATTGTCTGCATCGTACTACCCCTCTTTTATAATTTTAAGGACATGATCTGATCGCTCTCTCGCATTACCCTGTCTCCATGCTTTGAAAGGAGTTCCCGAACCGCATATCGTACCGCTTCAGATAGTGTCGGAAATTCTCCAGCCGCAACCAGTTTTTCCAGCATCTCGATCTGTTGTCTGGGTAACCGAATTGTGATCCTGTCCATTTTTCCTCCTGTCCAACAATCGTCATATATATGAATGTCATATGTCAGACATCTAGCGTACATTAGTCTGATTTTAACATCAGATGCTTGTAGATACATCACCATTGTATATATACTTTATGAAAAATATCTCCCGAAGAGTTGATGTGTTCTCTTCAGGCTTTGGTATGTGGCCACTCCCGACTATCTATGAGGCCTCTCCAGAACTCTTTTATCTGAAACAATACAATCTAAATTGAGTATGAGCCAAAATATTTACTCTGTTGAAGACACATGCAATAACAAATCAGGGTGGCTTATCAGATGAAAATACGGAAGATTCCACAAAAACAGGAACATGGAGGTTTTATCAGGAGAATTCGTGCAGATGGAAGGCACACAGAGATCATTGATTTTAGCGCCAGCATGAACCCGTTTCCGCCCCGCATAGACTGGTCTCCTGAGTCATGTGACCTCGGTGCCTACCCTGATGATACCTATGCCGAATTAAAAGAAGCCATTGGATCGGTATTTAACCGGGATACGGCAGAAATTGCTGTTGGAAATGGCTCAGTTGAACTCATCCGGATCTATGCGCAGGTCATGGTTCCTCCCGGATCAATCGCATGTATAGAGGGCCCCACTTTTGGTGAATATGCGCAGTCTGTGCTTCTTGCAGGGGGAATCATTACCGACACTCCTTCAGCAGGTGCAACCGTCCGCTACCTCTGCAACCCGAATAACCCGACCGGTGTACTTCTTCAAAAAAACGATATTCTGGATATCCTCAATGATTGCAGAGAGATGGGTTCATCCCTTTTTCTCGATGAGGCGTTCATCGATCTTGCAGATCCGCGTGCAAGCGTGGCAGATCTGCGGGATCCCGATCTTTTCGTCCTTCGATCCCTCACAAAATCATTTGCTGTTCCGGGCATACGTTTTGGCTTTGGCTTCGGAGATCCAGAACTCATTGATGCAATTGAGAGAACCCGTCCACCCTGGACAGTCAACAGGTATGCTGAAATCTTTGCAATCTCTGCGATCCGCCATCTCTCGGATCTGGAACAATCCAGGCAGTTTATTGCACGCAATCGGGAATCCCTGGGTAAAAGCATCCAATCTCTTGGATTTACACCCCATCAATCGGATACAAATTATATTCTCATCAATACAGGCAGGCAGGCATCGGAACTCACAGCTGAACTGCTGGCAAAGGGCGTCCTCGTCAGGGACTGCACATCGTTTGGCCTCCCCGAATCGATACGTGTAGCCGTTCGAACTGAAGATGAGAACCAGGTGCTTCTGGAGGCATTATCTGCATGCGCGTCTTGATAATGGCAGGTGGAGAGGGATCACGTCTTAATATGGGTGAAAAACCGCTTGTCCGGATTGCTGATCGGCCGATGATATCCTGGGTTATTGACGCATACCGGACAGCAGGTTTCAACCCCGTTATTGTGACTTCAGAGAGGACACCATATACAAAAAACTGGTGCAGGACCAACGATCTTACCTTTGTCTCAACTGAGGGTCTTGGTTATTTGAACGATCTCTCGATGGCAGTTGAAGTTCTGGGGGAAGATGGCGCTTTTTTTATATCTGTCTCTGATATCCCCTGCCTTCGTGCAGGTACGATACGCGCGATACATGATGCCTATCAGGATTCTGGCATGGATGCCTGCTCCACATGGGTTCCTCTCTCGCTATGCAATGAGTATGGGACAGAGCCACGGTATCAGCTGGATGTCGATGGCATTCCCGCAAGCCCGGCCGGAATCAACATCATGAATGGATCGCGGATGCATCAGGAGCAGGAGGAACTGAAGCTTCTTTTACATGAACCCGGGCTTGTATTTAATGTAAACACCCGATCGGAACTTGCACTGCTCCACGATCACTTTCACCAGGTGATGGATCGACATCATCGTGTCGTTTAGTTCCGAAACAACAGTCAGAATACATATAACGAAATCTGCTGATTAGTACCTATGGACCATTCGCGTGAGATCGAACTCGAGGGTCATATCATTGATTCGGGCATCATGACACGGGTGTTTGATCGTGTTATGGATATGGGTGGAGATTTTGAGATCATTACCTTTGACGTTGGAAAGCGAAAAACTGACACAAGTTATGCCCGGCTGCTGATCACTGCAGCAACGGAAGAAAAACTGGACCTTATTACAAGTGAACTGCACCGGTATGGTGTACGACTGATTGAGGCTGACAATATCAGACTGGTCTCAGCAGAAGCCGATCGTGTTGTTCCAAAAGGATTTTACTCAACAACAAATCATCCGACATATCTCCGGTACCAGGATGAATGGATCCCTGTTGAAGATATCGAGATGGACTGTATTCTTGTGGTTGATACCGATTCGAGCAAAGCGTTTTGCATTCCGCTCTCAAAGTTGCGAAAGGGCGATTGTGTTGTCATTGGTGAACATGGTGTCCGCGTGATCTACCCGGAAAGACCCAGGGAAACCGGGATGTTTGAGTTTATGCACGGGCAGGTTTCGTCTGAGCGGCCAAGTGAGACAATCGTCAAAAAGATTGCCGAAGAGTTGCTGAAAGTAAAGGCAAAAGGTGAAAAGGTAGCCATTGTCGGTGGTCCTGCGATCGTGCATACCGGTGCAGGAGATGCACTTGCCGCAATGATACGTGAAGGCTACATTGATATCCTCTTCAGCGGCAATGCCCTTGCCACCCATGATATTGAAAACAGCATTTTTGGTACCTCACTTGGCATGAACCTGAAGACAGGCGATCTCGTAACCGGCGGTCATAAACACCATATTTATGCGATCAGCGAGGTTATGCGGGCAGGATCCATTGCTCAGGCCGTTGAACGCGGGATCATTACACACGGGATCATGTACGAATGTGTCCTATCAGGCATTCCGTATGTACTTGCAGGCTCAATACGGGATGATGGCCCGCTTCCTGATGTGATCACCGATGTGATAGAGGCTCAGGATGCGATGAGGGCGCATATCAGGGGGTGCGGGATGGTACTGATGATCGGCACCCTTCTGCATTCGGTCGCAGTTGGAAACTGTCTGCCGTCATATGTGAAGACGATCTGTGTTGATATTAATCCGGCATCAGTCACCAAACTGATGGATCGTGGCACAACCCAGGCGATTGGTGTTGTCTCGGATGCAGGGACATTCGTTCCTGCATTACTTAAGGCACTCCGAAACAACACTATCTGACATACTCCGCTCAGTCCAATCCCAGGAGAAGGTACTCCCTTTTTGGACCAATCCATCTATAAAGATCTACCGTGTGAGTGGCATACACCAGGGCATCTCATAATCCAGGACATATCGCCACTCTTCAATACATCCACATTCTTTTTCCCATGCCTCCCTGAGAATGGCAGGATCAAACGAGAGTGAATACTCGTCAATTGCTTTTTTGATTGTTGCGTCACATTCCCCACAGTTATGCGGCCCGCGGGCGTATCCCCCTCCCACCGGATCACAACTGACCGGATGGGATGTTGATAGGAGGACATCAAGTGCGCTCCAGAGATATGGTGGCCTGTATCCACCCCTTTTCCAGTAATATTCAAGATCCGTTCTTTTCTGGACAGTACACAGATTCATAGAGATGAGGTCGGCATAGGGAGCCGCACCCGCAATTGAGGTCTTCATATCTGCTATTGCCTCTCGTTCAGTGAGGAAGGGTGGCTTCATCATAAGATATGCCTTGACCCCGGCGCCTTCATTCCGTGCGGTAGACGATGCCCTGATAAAATCAGCGAATAAAAACCCCTTGTCAATAGATTTCTCCCGTATCTGGTCATCTGTCGTCTCAAGTCCCATTGCAACGTAGAGCGGTATCTCATGTTCACCTGTATCGATGCTCTCCAGAAACTCCCTGATCACCGGACCGGATATAAACTCAGGGCGGGTCTCTGCCACAATTATTTTTCCGGAAAAGAGCGTTCCAAGCCGTTTTAGAACTTTCGCTGGCACCTCATCCTGATCAAAGATACTGCCTGAAGAAAAGATTTTCACCAGATCATACTCTTCAGATCGATAATTATTCTCAATCCACTGGACCTGGGAGAGCATCCGGTACGCCAGGTCGTCACTGTTCATTGCGGGATATCGTTCAAAACGGTAGCCACACATTCTGCACCGGTTCCATCGGCACCCCCCTGATTTCAGGATGATCGTGAGAGTTTTTCTGATCTCATTGTTCATGAGATCTCTGCCAGTCCATGCGGCAACGGGTTTTTCTTCAGTACGGGATACCATTAAAACCATATAATGATGATATTTCGATCATGAAAAAGGTCGTACTGATCGTCCTGGTGCTCCTGTTCTGTGTCACGATTGCAGGAGCATATTCTTTCCAATTCATCGGGCCGCCGAGGACCTCCGGCAGCCTGACCGGGTATGTGGGTGAGCCAATTATCATCGAGGCAGAGTCCAGAAATCTTCCTCCCGGTGTCACGATGACGCTTCAGGTACAAGGCCCCTTAGGGTATTACAGAACCTTTCCCATGGTCGTTCAGCATGGAGGCTATTTTTCTACCACCTTCAATACAAAAGGACTCAGGGAAGGAGTCTACCGTTTTGAGATACAATCTCCACCCAGCTATCCGCTTGGATCTGCCCGGAACTGGTTCATGGTCAATCTGATTGATCGCAGTGATACCCTCAGGATAACTTCACCTATCCGCCAGGAGCTCACTGGCTGGCTTTCTATAGATGGAGAAGTTGCCGATCATGGCGCTGCCGGAGTGGAGCTGACCGTATATGATCAGGGAGACCGGATTATATTTGGTCCCGAATGGATCTCAACCAGCCAAAGGGGCTGGTTCTCCACAATGGTGCCTGCTCATGATCCGGGGTTCTATTCTGTTCATGTTGCCGATCGAAGAGGTTTAATCGGGATAGTTGATTTTGAGATCTACAGAAAGATTATTCCAACCCCGACACCCCCTGTCTCAACCCCTGTTCCGCCGCAGATCGTCTCAGCTTCTGCCACTGCATCACGGGAGAGTCCTGCGCACTTTGTCATGAGAACAGAACGCGGCCCGGTTACTCTGAGTACCTTGCTTGGCGCTGACTGGGTGATCGAGTATATTGATGAGTCAGGCACACTGCACATCGCCGATATCGGCGGTACCCATACGCCCGAAACGGTTACGTTCGAAGGGCATGGAGGAACCGTCTATATCAGGGCATACCCTGATACAGATAAAACCGATACGTTTTACCTCTATGGCCAGAATGTTGCCTCAATCACCAGGAGCAGCACACCCGAGGGGATGTTTGGAGAACTCAAGCCCACGAGTAAACCTCCTGCTGAAGAGTCACCTGTTTGTGTCCTTCTGCCACTCATTGCAGTTGGCGCTCTTATCGTGATCTATGCCAGGAGACCATAATCTCTTATTTCACAAGAACCAATACATAGAAGGGCCGGGGTAGTCTAGTCCGGAAAGGCGGTGGCCTTGAAAGCCACTGGTGTCTCACCTCGGGAGTTCAAATCTCCCCCCCGGCGCTTTTTGCCTGTTTTTTATTGTCGGGGTGAGGGGGCGCAACGCAAAGACCAGACCCTTCTGATTATGGATCATAGCACAACACCCTTTCCTGTACTTCTGTCCATCACAACTGGCAATCTGATACTTTGGTGCGTAGCATAGGAAACAACACATACATTGTATTGCGAGAACAAGGTGATCAATATGCAAACTGCTGCTCGATCATAACGGTCCAAAAGGATAATCAACACCATTTACGCTGATAATTTTTTCGATGCTGCATGTTTCATTATGTGTATCATTCGTTTTCTTTATCACGTTGTGAAAACAAAATGGATAAGAGGAAACGTTCATGTGTATCGCAGTACCGGCAGAGGTCATAGAAATCAGAGACGGAAACATCGGCCTTGTTGATTTTGGAGATCTCCAGCATGAAGTCAGGCTTGATCTTGTAGATGTAAAGGTTGGGGAATTTGTTCTTGTACATGTTGGATTTGCTATCCAGCGGCTATCCCGGGAAGAAGGTCTTGAGACCCGTGAACTGTTCCGGCAGGTCTATGAGGCCATGGGATCCTGATGCACGAATACAGCATAGCCTACGATATCTATGCAACAGCACGGAGGACCGCACTTGATCACCGTGCACAGAAAGTACATACAATCACCGTCTCATTTGGGAAACTTGCCATGGTCAACCCTGAACAGGTCTGTTTTCTCTTTGATATCATTGCAGAAGATGATACCATCCTTGCCGGGTCCCGGCTCATCTGTGAGACGGTACCGCCGAAAACCTCGTGCTCATGCGGGTATGAAGGCCAGGAGATCTATGTCTGCCCTGATTGTGGGAAGCTGCCGACTATTATAGCGGGAAAAGAGATTGTTGTCAATACTATTGAGATAGATACAGGTGAATAAATGAAAGTCAGTCTCATGCATGGAGCTGGTGGAGAGGTTATGGGCGAACTCCTCAGTACTCTCACCGCGTTCTCCCATAATAATGCAGGAGGAATTGGCCTTGAATCTCTTGATGACGGTGCTGTTATACCGATCAATGGAAACAATATCGTCTTTACCACAGACTCACATGTTGTCCGGCCCCTCTTTTTTCCCGGTGGTGATATCGGACGGATATCTGTATGCGGTACAATCAATGATCTTGCGGTTATGGGTGCACGGCCGGTTGCTCTTTCATCTGCCATGGTGATCGAGGAGGGCTTTTCTGTGGAAGATCTTGCCCGGATTGTTGCATCAATGGACCAGGCACTCGGTGAGGCAGGTGCATGCATCGTAACAGGAGACACAAAAGTCGTTGAACGAGGCTCACTTGATGGCATCATCATCAATACTGCTGGCATTGGTATTGCAGATCGTCCCATACGCGACTCCTCATTACAGGAAGGTGATCTGATCATCGTCTCCGGGACCCTCGGAGATCATGGTATCTCACTTCTCTCCTATCGGGAAGGGTTTGATCTTGGTGACGCGCTCAGGTCCGATTGTGCACCGGTCTGGCCGATCATTGATCGTGCGCTGTCTGCAGGAGATGTCCATGCCATGAAAGACCCGACACGGGGCGGTTTTGCAGCCGCCATTAATGAAATGGCAAGAAAGAGCGGAGTTGGCATCCTCCTTGATGAAGAGCAGATCCCGATTTCACGAAGCGTCAGGTCTGCTGGCGAGATCCTGGGGATTGACCCTCTCCAGGTCGCAAACGAAGGCAAAGTGGTGATGGGTGTCTCAGCTGACGATGCAGACTCCATCCTCTCTGCCATCAGATCACATCCGCTTGGGCAGAATGCGCGAATCATCGGTCGGGTCATCTCCGGAAGACGGGTTGTCATGCAGACACGTATTGGGGGTGAACGGTTCATCGAGCCGCCCCTTGGAGATCCGGTGCCAAGAGTATGTTAGATCTCGTACTCTGCAATACCCGTCTCCCTGATGGCAGAGTAGCCGATCTTGCGTTTAAAGACGGCAGATTACACCATATCGGATCTGCCGGGAGGTCCCATGAGACGATCGACTGCCGGGATCTCCTCTGCATCCCCGCTGCAACCGATATGCATGTTCATATGCGTGGAGGAGTGCAGTCTGCCAAAGAGGACTGGCGTTTTGGGACAATGGCCGCCCTTGCAGGGGGTGTTACCATGGTCGTCGACCAGCCAAACACCATTCCACCCCTTACCACACCAGAGCTTTACCGGAACCGGGTCAAAGAGGCTGAAGCTGGCGCCCTCTGCTCATTTGCTGTAAATGGCGCGGTTTCTCCGGGCAGTGATCTGTGTTCTCTCTGGAGAGAGGGTGCGATGGCTTTTGGTGAGATATTTGCCGCCCCCTCAAGTTATGGTGATGCACTATCTCTACACGAATTAGAGAACGCACTCACTGAAATCGCTTCTCTTTCGGCCCTTGCAACCATCCATGCTGAAGAAGTGTCACCCGGATCTCCCGGCAATCTCAGCCAGCACCACCTGAGCCGATCTCCTGAGGGTGAAGCACGATCGCTTCATCAGATCCGACGGTGTATTCCCAAAAAAATGACAGTGCATGTCTGTCATCTCAGTTCACCTGCATCTCTTGAAGACGCGCCGGGGTCAAAAGAAGTAACACCGCACCATCTCTTCCTCTCTCTTGAGCGTTTTGAACCCGATAATACGTATGTCAAAGTGAATCCTCCAATACGGCCTGAATCAATCCGACGATCACTCTTCTCGTTGTGGGATGAGATTGATATCATTGCATCAGATCATGCCCCCCATACCAGATCTGATAAGGATGTCGCTTTCGCCGATGCGCCGTCTGGGATCCCTGGTGTCGAGACGATGCTCCCGCTCCTTATGAATCAGGTTGATAAGGGTTCGTTATCGCTCTCTTCGGTGATCCGTAAGACAGCGGTTGCACCCTGCAGGGTGCTTGGAATTCCGCCTGCAGGATTTCTACCAGGTGAGAGGGCTGATTTCGCACTGTATGCCATGCAGCCGGAACCGATCGTTTCAGAGAACCTTCATTCCAAATCTGGTTGGACCCCGTTTGAAGGTATGAAAGGGATATTTCCCACCATGGTCATTTGTGATGGGCGTGTGGCGTATCATGATGGTAACTACTCCATGGAACCCGGGTGCTGGGTGAACGGGAGAGGTTATTATCGCACGAGGCATATACTCTAATGTGCCACCATGCGCTTCCATACGTCACCTGGTGATCGTATTGACGGAGATCAAGAGATGAACCATGGGACAACCCAGGAGCGGGACAGGCACCGCCCGGTGAAGGGTTTGAAGCGGTAGGGACGGCGTCAGCCACTGATGACCGCACTCAGTTATCACCGGGTGACACCAACAATTCTGATATGTCTTCTTTTGGAGATGCCATAGAACAGCGTGAAGATCTCCTTCTGATCAGCCTGGAGGTCCAGGCAGGATCAGGAAGGAAAGCATTTCCTACAGGCTATAACGTATGGAGAAAGGCCATTGGCATTGCAGTAACCGCACCTCCCATCGGAGGGCGTGCCAATGCTGAGATCATCGATCTGGTCGCAGAGGTGCTTGGTGTACATCGATTGGATGTTGCTCTTATCTCAGGACATCAGTCCAGGAGAAAAGTAATAGGGATAATCGGTGTGGATACGGATGAGGTTTGTGCAATTCTCGGGTCATATATTGATAAATTGTAAAAATATCGTTATATTTCTTTTTTTTATATGATTGTTTTCATAGGTTTCTTTAAGTATTTCGAATTCTCTATATCTATCACCTATGATCAAGCGTCATAATCATTGCATGATCCATGGGGGTGCGATTCCATGTATTCACCTGATACGACAAAGTATCTTATTCAGATTCATCTCGAAACGGAGGGGGTGGTCGAAAAATCCGATGTAATCGGTGCCATATTTGGCCAGACAGAAGGATTACTCGGTGAAGACCTCGATCTTCGTGATCTCCAGAGAACCGGTAGAGTAGGACGAATAGATGTCCAGATTATCAGCAGGCGCGGCGAGACCGTAGGTGATATCTTTATCGCCTCATCACTTGACCGTGCTGAGACTGCTATTCTGGCCGCATCACTTGAAACAATTGACCGGGTCGGACCCTGTGTCGCCCGGGTTCATGTTGAATGTATTGAAGATATCAGAGTCGCAAAACGAAAAAAGATCATTGAGCGTGCCAAAGAACTCCTTCATGATGCATTTGAAGAGGAGTCTATCGATTCCCAGGATCTTCTCGAGGAGGTGCGGGAATCGATCAGGATCGAGAAAGTCCGGCTTATTGGTGAAGAAAGGGTTCCGGCAGGCCCGAATGTCGAAGAGTCTGATGCAATCATCATCG
This sequence comes from Methanocalculus sp. MSAO_Arc2, assembly GCA_003838065.1. GTDB lineage: Archaea > Halobacteriota > Methanomicrobia > Methanomicrobiales > Methanocorpusculaceae > Methanocalculus. The sequence continues at coordinate 2,619 of QZAC01000090.1, read as the reverse complement.
TTGAAGGAAGAGCTGATGTTCTCAATCTCCTTCGTTATGGGATTAAAACCAGTGTAGCGGTTGAAGGAACCAATGTCCCGGCAATCATTGTCAATCTCTGTGAAAAGAAGACTGCGACAGTTTTCCTGGATGGAGACCGGGGAGGGGAGCTCATCCTGCGGGAACTTCTCCAGATTGCGGATGTCGATTTTGTCGCATATCCACCTCGTGGTAAAAGTGTTGAAGATCTCAGCCGGAAGGAGATTGTCAAAGCTCTCAGAAACAAAGTACCGGTTGAGTATGTGCGCGATCAGCTCGATAGGGAGAGCCGGAAAATGGTGCCACCCCACCATATGGTCCAGCCAGCTTTCTCTTCAGATTCACTTGAATTAACAGGTGGGGAGCCTGAAGAAAAATTGACTGAGAATGACTCAAATGATATATCTCCATCAAGAGAGGAGGCTGATAAGGGTGGAGACACCACACTCGGCTGGCATATGCAGGCAATCCGGGGAAGCGGCCTTGGACGGTTTCTTTCACCGGATCTCTTAACAATTCGTGACTTTCCTCCAGCAGACTTAATGGATATCCTTGAGGAGGTAGGTCCGGATAGCGCCGGTGTTATCCTTGACATGACTGTTGATCAGAAGACCCTTGATAACTGCGCAGAACAGGGACTTGAGTTCATAGCTGCACGTGAATTTTCTGGCATAGTAAAAAGGCCTGCAGCTTTACGTATGGTAACTATGTAGTGCTATATAACTATTTTTTTTTGTATCCATATCCTTTTATTCGATGCCATCACCATCGTACTTGCTGGTGATACCGATGCATAAAGATGAGTTGATCGCCCTCCATCAGAGGTTATCTGATATCAAGGATTACTTTGAAGAACGAAGCTCAGGAGTGTTATTTCCCCAGTACCATGCACTGAAGATCAACCCTTCTCAGGTTCATAAGAGCAAACTGGAACATAAGTACGCGATTTTTATCCTCGCCACTGAACTGGCAAATGCGATGAATGATGTTGATTTCGCCTCATCAGGGAGGATTTCCTCACGAATGAAGGAACTTGCCGAGAAAACATTAAAAGAGATTGAGTGTTCTCAATAACAGGATTTTATTTTTCCATCTTTTTTTCTTCCTGCACAAGATACTCTGCAAGCAACTGTGGAATCGGTGCAGACATGCAGTGCCAGTTTGGCGTTCCATTTACTTCAAGAACTGTGTAGCCATCATTTGTATGTAACAGATCAACACCGCAATAGTCGATTCCAATCGCTTTTGCGGCTGCTTCAGAGATGGAGCGCATCTCCGGATCAATTTCGACAGGAGTCCCTATCCCGCCTTTATGAATGTTATGTGTGAGATGCGGTGACTGGCGGTATATCGCTCCGACTGCTTTGTATCCGATGACAAAAATCCGAAAGTCACGGTCATTTTTGATATATTCCTGGACATAGTACGGTGGGTGCGAGAGATCAGCAGGATCTGAAAAAAGAAAGATACCGTCGCCGTCAAATCCATAGACCGGTTTATACACAGCTTTTTTATGCTTCTGCAGGAATAATTCAACCTCTCTCATTGACCCGGTGAAGAGCGTATCCGGGGTTGGCACGCCATGATGGACCAGAAGTGCAGAGGTCATGGTCTTGCTTGCACAGGTTGCAATAGCCTCTGGAGTATTGATGAGCCGGTTTTTCAGGGAGAGTGCTCTGATCAGTTCAAATTCAATTCCGTCTTGCCGTATGCCGCACACCCAGATAAGGTCGTTTTTGAATGGAATCCGAAACGGATTCTGTTCCTCCAATGCCAAAATCTCAAAATCTGCGCCGATTGTCTCAAGCGCGTCAATAACCATCTGTGTTGAGTTGTCATCAGGAGTGTCGGTTGGTTTTGGAATAATACGAATCATGGCTGTTGATCATACTCACTCTGGACTGTCCCCTGTTGGGTGTGCGAATTTTTTCCAGACTTCCTCCCGCCAGACAGGGCCGCTGTTGTAGGTGCAGAAGGGGATGATCCTGCCGTCAGGGGTGGCATAGTGGATACAGCAGCGGTTTACCCTGTTGAGATCGTAATTGTAGTTGTCCATAAAATGCATCGTTCCAATGAAAAGGGCATTCCAGTGAAAAGCCCTGAGTGCATCAAAATTCTGGTGGATAAGAGCGTTTGTAATAAGCCCATAGAAATCAATTTTATGCCTGCTTTCAGATTTAAGAGTGTGTTTAAGATGCTTGACCCCTTCAATAAGCGTCAGGTATTTGTTAATCTTCCCTCCTTTCCGAAGACCTTTTGCGGTTGTGTCGATTGTATGGAAAAATTCTTCCACATCGACTATCTGATTAACCGGCACTATTCCCTGTTCGGTTACAAAGACATAGGTAGCAGCTCCGCAGTGCTGATGGGCAGTGAATTTAATCTGGGGTGTTCCGGTGTATGATTCAACGAGATCGATGATCGGACCAACACAGGGGATTGGATAGAAATCATCTGCTCTCAATATTCCCCCGGTCTGCTCTTCAATCCCGTGCAGAAGATCGGGTATGGTAATCCGCTCTCTTTTGAGATCATCATTGGTTGCAGCACCGGTGAAGGCAATAGGCTGAAAATTCACTCCCCTGACAACATCGATATTGT
>QZAC01000089.1 GCA_003838065.1 Methanocalculus sp. MSAO_Arc2 | reverse complement strand
CTATGACCAGACCAATGGCCTGTACCGGCAGGAGAATATCATCGAGAAGGTCCTCGTCAACAAGGTCGAGCCTTTGAAGGTGGAGCTCCAGGCATTTGTCCGGGCCGCCCGGGACGGCAGATCGTTTGAGGTGACGCCTGGGCAGGCTGTTTCAAACCTCCATATCTGTGAAGCGGTCCTGCGGGAGACGGCCAGGTGAAGAAATACCGGCAGACAGATGAAGATGGCAGCCGGTAAGACCAAACGATGCATGATCCCTGTGATAGAGCAGAAAATACTGGTTGGAGATGGATCACTAGCCAGAGCCGATCATCTGAGAAGAATAAACCATGCCCATCTCACAGTGACCGCTTATGGAGACGATCATGCTGGAGAAGGGAGTCCAGCCTGCCGGATCTTCGCACCAGCTGTTCCAACCGGTATTCTGGATCTGGCAACCGGTCAAGACCATTGCCTGTATGGACTGCCACAAGAGAGACGCAATCCTGTACACAGAACCAATAAGGACACACGGAGTACGTCATGAAAATCCTCTCTATCGTCGGTGCCCGCCCCCAGTTCATCAAGTGTGCACCGGTCTCACGGGCGCTTCGGAAGGAACACCAGGAGATCCTGGTGCATACCGGCCAGCATTATGACGAGAATATGTCCGGCATCTTCTTTGAGGAATTATCCATTCCACCACCCGATTACCATCTCGGGATCGGATCAGGCACCCATGGCGAACAGACCGGCCGGATGCTTCTCGCAATTGAACAGGTGCTGCTGCAGGAGGAGCCGGACCTTGTGCTCGTCTATGGTGATACAAACTCCACCCTGGCCGGTGCCCTGGCAGCAGCCAAACTCCATATTCGGATCGCCCATGTCGAAGCCGGCCTCCGGAGCTTTGACCGCAGCATGCCTGAAGAGATCAACCGGGTTGTAACCGACCATATCGCCGACCTCCTCTTCGTCCCAACTGAAACAGGGGTTGCAAACCTCTCCCGTGAAGGGATTTATGACGGGGTGCATCTTACCGGAGACGTGATGGTCGATGCCCTCCTTTACAACCAGTACCTGGCAAAACAATCAGATATCCTGGAGCACCTTGATCTTAAGGAGTATTACCTCACAACCGTCCACCGTGCCAGCAATACCGATGATGAGCAGAAGCTCAGGTCGATCATGGACGCCTTCGCCGCCCTTGACCGGCAGGTGGTCTTTCCGGCACACCCCAGGACAAGGAAGTATCTTGCCAGGTATGGGATTGTGCCTGCTGAACATATCCTGATCATCGATCCGCTCCCCTATCTCGATATGCTCCAGCTGATGAGCCATGCAGCAGCTGTTCTCACTGATTCAGGCGGTGTCCAGAAGGAGGCATACATCCTGCAGGTCCCCTGCATCACGCTCCGGGAGAATACCGAATGGGTTGAGACGGTGGAAGATGGATGGAATGTGCTGGTGGGTGCAGACCGTGACAAGATAATTGCTGCTGTCCATGCAGTCACGGGAGGTGCCGGGCGCAGGCACCTGTCTCATTCCGGGCATTTTGGCGATGGAACAGCAGCAGAACAGATAACACAGGTTATCAGACAATACGCAGAAAGGTACATGTAAGAAGAGGGGATCACCATGACAGATCAGCACAGAGAGACCCGGCAGAACCATCTGGACAATGAAAACCATCTCGAAACACTCATCAGGCAACGTGGTCCGATCAGGACCATCGGCGTCATCGGGATGGGATATGTCGGCATCCCCGCCGCAGTCCTCTTTGCAGATCTCCCCGGAATCGATCATGTCTATGGGTTTCAGCGGGATTCAAAGACCTCGGGCTACAAGATCGCGATGCTGAACCGGGGCGATTCCCCCCTGAAAGGCGAGGAGCCGGGGCTTGCGCCGCTCCTCAAAAAGGTTGTTGCTGCCGGGACATTCTCCTGCACCCCGGACTTTACCAGAATCGCAGACTGTGATGCCGTGACCATAGCGATCCAGACACCATTCCTCGATCCAGCCGATCTCCTCCCTGACTTCACCCCGCTCACCGACGGGCTCCGGCATGTGGGTCAGAACCTCCGGCCCGGGATGCTGGTGGTGCTTGAATCCACCATCACCCCCGGTACCACCGAGAGGATGGCCCGGCAGATCCTTGAAGAGGAGTCCGGGCTTGTTGCCGGGAAGGACTTTGCCCTCGCCCATGCTCCCGAGCGGGTGATGGTCGGCCGGTTGCTGAGAAATATCCGTGAGCATGACCGGTGCGTCGGCGGGATCGATATCGTCTCAACACAGCGTGCCGTTGAACTCTACACCCCGGTGATGACGACCGGCCGCGTGATCCCGATGACGGCAACCGCAGCTGAAGTGACCAAGACCGCCGAGAACGCGTTCCGCGACCTGCAGATCGCAGCTGCGAACCAGCTCGCCCTCTACTCTGAGGCAATGGGCGTGAACTTTTATGATGTCCGGACAGGCATTGACTCGCTGAAGGGAGACGGTATCACCCGTGCGATCCTCTGGCCCGGCGCCGGCGTCGGCGGCCACTGCCTTACAAAAGACACCTACCACCTGGAGCGCGGGGTGCAGCTTGCTCGAGATGCAGCGGAAACAGAAACGAGGGAAGACAACGTAACCAGCGCAGCCGGAAGTGCCAAAAGCAGCTATCCCATGGGGGTGGCCTCGCTTTTCACCCTTGCCCGCGAGATCAACGATGCTATGCCCGGGCATATGCTCCATCTCACCACAGCCGGGCTCGCAGAAGCCGGCAAACCCCTTTCCGGTGCGAAGATCGCCCTTCTGGGCTGGGCTTTCATAAACGAAAGCGACGATGCCCGGAACACACCCTCTGAACCCTTCTACAGGGCAGCCCGGGCCGCGGGTGCCAGAGTCTGCGTCCATGATCCCTGGGTCGACCCGGCGACCTCGCCGGACCTGCCTGATGGCGGCCTCACCATGGATCTCAGCCAGGCGCTTGCCGGGGCTGATGCTGTTGTGATCTTCACCGGGCACACCGGGTATCGTGCTCTCACCCCTGTGCAGGTGAAGCAGCTCTGCGGGTGCGAGCAGCCGGTGATCGTGGATGGGAGGAATGTGGTTCTGCCTGAGGAATGGGTGAAGGCAGGGTTTGTGTACCGGGGCGTTGGGAGAGGGGACTGGAACTGCCTGGACCACTTTTGATGACCGGGCGCCCTCAACACGTGCAGTCTCTCGAAAGAGTGATGCTGTAATACAAACCTACATACTCTCTACCGATGATAGCGGGTATCTTAGCGTTTCTCAGGGAGCTGATCTTCTTTGAAGGAGAGAACAGCAGGAAACGGTTCTCATACCGCGAACTGATACCCTATCTCCGCTACGTCCGGCCCATCTGGCACTGGGGTGCTCTTGGACTGGTCGCCGGGATCATGGGCAGCGCCTTTAAGATGATAGTCCCGTATAGTCCAAAGATCTTTATCGATAATATCGCTCTTGGCTCATCTGATTTGCCTATTGCGCAATCACTGCCTGCCACGCTGCCTGCGTTCATCATTGATATGATCGCGTTCTTCACCACCACGCTTCCCGGGTTGATCACCCTTCTTCTCATCGCGGGTGTTGGATCGGTGATCGCTGCCCTGCTGAAGCAGTATGCATTGGTCACCTTCAGCGAAGAGTACACATTCCAGGTGCAGAGTACACTGTATTCGCATGTCCTCGCCTTTTCACCCGCGTTTTTCCGGAACCAGAAGACAGGATACCTGATCGGGAGGATGAACGCGGACACCCAGATGATGCAGTATGTCTTCTCAAGCGTCATCATCCAGATGGTGATCAATATCTTCACCTGCATCATCGTCCTTGGTATCCTCCTCTCACTGAATGCCGCGCTCGTCCTCATCCTCATCCTCTTCTCACCGGTCTTTATCCTCATCAATGTCTTCTTTGTCAGAAGGATCCGGGCGCTCATCATCGAGGGAAGAGAACGTGACGCATATATCTACAGTGACCTGCAGGAGGTCCTCTCCGGGATCGATGTTATCAAGACCCATTCGGCAGAAGCCAGGGAGTACCAACGGATCATCAGTACAGTCAGAAACGCTATTGCCAACCGGATCAAAAGAGAGGTCTATTCATCGCTTTCGAACCAGGCGATTCTTATTGCCCAGGGGATCGCCCTTGTCGTCGTCTTCTGGTTCGGTGGCCAGGATGTGCTCGCCGGACGGATGTCGATCGGAGATTTTGTCGCGTTCTCCACCTATATCACCCTGTTTGGAACGACCATCACCGGCCTCATCTCGATTCCCCAGCAGCTCCAGCCAGCCCTGGTATCGGCATCCCGGATCTCTGAGCTGTTGGCGTTAGAACCGGAATCTGCACTCGAGGACCAGTCAGTCAGGATAAAACATCCCGGACGGGTAACCGGCCATATCCGCTTTTCCAACGTCTCGTTTGCCTATATCCCCGGCATCCCGGTGATCTCCGGGATCACACTGGACATTCCACCAGGGACTATCACTGCGATCATCGGCCGGACCGGGTCCGGGAAGACCACTCTGATGAACCTCCTGCTCCGGTTCTATGAGTGTGAGGAAGGCAGGATCCTGCTTGACGGAACCGATATCAACCATCTTGATCCCCGCTGGCTCCGGGAGCAGATCGCTGTCGTGTCGCAGGATATGTTCCTCTTCCATGCGACTGTTGCAGAAAATATCAGGTACAGCAGACCGTCTGCTTCGCTTGATGAGGTGCGCACCGCAGCATCGCACGCCGGTATCGACCAGGATATCATGGCGATGCCGGCCGGCTATGATACGGTTGTGGGAGACCGGG
>QZAC01000009.1 GCA_003838065.1 Methanocalculus sp. MSAO_Arc2 | reverse complement strand
TGGCCGACCAGCTGCCGGTAGAGTGCCGCCCAGACCATGTATTTTGTCCTGTTGTTCTGGCAGCTGATGTAGATCGGCACCAGTTTCTTCGTTGATCCCTTGATCTCATCGAAAAGATGCCGGATGCTGGTGGTCTTCCCGGTGCCAGGCGGCCCCCGGCAGATGGTGTGGGCAGGAGTCATCCCCCGGATGCCCGGCCGTGCGGCAATGGCAAGCTGGGTGATCTGGTCTTCCCTCTTGAGCACCTGGTCAGGCATGAAGCCATATTCGAGGGCATCCATGTCCCGGAAGAGACCCTGGCCAGGACTGTGGTCTCTGAAGAAGCGTGTCTGCGAGAGCCTCCGGGATGGAACGGCACCCGGGCCGGCCGGGCCGGAAGGTGGTTGGGTGTTATGTGAGGTGTGCTGATGTGTGTTCTCTGCCGGGGCCTGTGCAGAGTCCTGTACTGGTTTTGGATCAGATTCCTCTGCTCTCCTCCCCTGTGACATCCCTGCCTGTGCAATCTTCTCCTGAGGAGAGTTCCGGGCTACGTTCGTTTGAATGTTCTGGAAAGACTGTTTTTTTTGCATACAGATAGAGAGGGCAGGAGCGTATGAGTAGATGAGCGGTGTGCGGAATGTGCGTGAAATTGCATTCTCTCTCGGAATCATGAATGTTCCTGTGCAGTCCTTTCGAACACCCTGTCTCCTTCAGACCTTTGATATCCGGGTCTTCGACGCAGATCGTTCTATACCTGTCAACGTAGCTCCGGGAGAGTGTGTGTAGAAAATCTCTCTTCTGGTTTGTGACATGATCATGCGCCTTCTCCAGTCTGCTCTCTGCCTTGTTCCAGTTCTTTGAGAAACGCTGTTTCCGGGAAATGCTTCTTTGTAACTTCCTTATTGTATTCAGCGACCGCTCATAGAACCGGGGATTCTCGATCACTGCACCATCACTATCAACGGCAGACGAGTTCAGCCCAGCATCAATGCCGATTGATCGACCTTCACGCCTTGATTCGGTAGGTGTGGAGAAAATGAAGAGCGGTGCTTCGGTCAGGTGTTTCTATCAATTCCTGCCAGCAGATGCGCTTACAGCCAGGTGCGAAATTTTCAAAGAACCAACTGCTGCACTGTGGCCTCCCTCCCTCGAGCAACACCCTCTTTGATCCCGTCTTCTTCAACCTCCGCTAAAGATCCGGACGATCACCGCCACAGCGCCGCCGACGATCCCGCCGGCGCCTGCGCTGAGGGTTCCGTGCCTGCGTTCCTCGCCAGCCTTCAGGGCACGCCACTGTTCAAGCGCCCGCAGGCGGGTCTCATAC
>QZAC01000088.1 GCA_003838065.1 Methanocalculus sp. MSAO_Arc2 | reverse complement strand
GTCAACCAGCCTATCGCACTCCGTCCTGAACCGAAGCGTTCAGGAAGATGGAAGGGCAAGCTCGCTCCTTCAGGGACAGTTAGTTGACAGAAAACCCCCATTATGCCAGTAATTCATCCCGCTTAGGGATTAATGGTTCTCTTAACACCAACCTCTCCTCACGCCAGAAACGCCGCTATAATCCCGGATAAAAAGATCCCATCAAATGTGCCGGCACCCCCGATGGATACCACAGGCGCTCCAAGCGATCCAATCTTTTTGAGATTCAAAAGATCAGCTCCCAGAAGCGTTCCGAGTGTGCCGCTTGCATATGCGATGATAGCAGCATTCAACCCAAAGCCGCCAGCAAGCAGGATACCGCAGAGAAAGGCGGCAAGCGGCGGCAGGAAGAAGGGTGTACCTATCCCGACACCCGGGATCAGCCGGGCATATCGGTGCACGATGATGGTAACCACAAACACCCCGATTGCGGCACGAAGGGCAAGACCCGTATCTCCAACGCCAAAAAGGGCATAGAAGAGCAGGTATGCCGAAATCAAAACCGGGATGACCGCACCGCCGAGATTCACCGCCACCTGGGTCAGCCTGGCAGGCGGCTGCACCCGGTACATGTTCTCATAGAGCGACGGTGCAAACTGGCGGCCCGAAGGCCGCTCCACAGGTTCACCGGCCGCCTCACGGATAGTTGTCACCGGGACATTCACCAGGCTCCCGATCAAAATCAGGACAAGAAGCCCGATCGCCTGGAGCCAGGTAAACCCGAGTTTTGTCAGGGCTCCCCCGACAATCCCCAGGAAAAGAAACGGAATCAGGAGGATGAGGGCGGCGAAGAGGATGATCACCATCAGAATGGAGAATGGGTTGAAGAAGACATATCGCGGCATGGGCAGACAATCCTTGATCCTCAGATCCTTAGATCTTCCGATCCTTGATCCTTGATCCTTGTTTATTCGTAATCCATTCTCTTGCATCAGCTTCATTATTAGCGTATCGATGGAAGAGGAAGGAAGCGAAGAGGAGAGGACAAGGGAGCGGGGCGGGCAGGGAGAGGGGCAGAGCACAGAACAAAGAAGAAAGAACCTGCAAGCCGGAGATGCCAGACAAACAGCCATTCAGAAGTGGACTGGATGGGACGGCATCCGGTTCACCGTTATAACCATAAACCCATATACAGTTTATAGAAGAATTCACTACCCTTAGCCATCCCATGCAGTTAAGACGATATTTGAGCCTTAAATCCTGAGATAAAAGGCAAAACAAGCAAAACCACGGATCCCGATTATCCAGGACTGGTGGCAGAAAGTGAAAGGCTCATGCCAGAAAAAATCATTATCATGCACAAGACAATATATATCCTGCCCACAGGAGGAAATGAGTGATGCCACAAAGACCAGAGGATATACCTACTACATGGACGGTTCACTCCATTATTCAGAAAATCAAGAAAGCCAGGCCAGAATTACAACGACGCTACCC
>QZAC01000087.1 GCA_003838065.1 Methanocalculus sp. MSAO_Arc2 | reverse complement strand
ATCTCCATCAGATGCCTCAATCCCTGCACGGGTTACGGGTGAAGCCTGCATGGTGACCTGCGGCCGCTTCAACCCAAATGGCACCGCCACCCGGTTTGCCTGGTAGGTAAAGGCGGTTTCACCATGCAGTTCGATTGCGGATTCCATCCTGAGGGCAAACACGCTCTCGTCAGGGAGATTTCCTATCGAGATGGTGATCGTATCCCCTTCATGGATATGATCCGGGCTGATCGTCACCGTCACCGCAGATGCAACCCCGGCTGCAGAACAGAGGATGAGAAGGCCCAGGAAAAAGAAAGATATTGTTTGTTTCATACCCATGTATCTCACCCTGTTTACCTAATCTTTTTGGTGTTGATGGATACCGGCTTCAGATAGTCTGTACCTGGTCATCGTTGCGGGATCACCGGGTTCCAGTCCGGATCCGCGAAGATCCACTCGCCTGTTGCGGGACGGAAGACGCCGGACATGCCATCATACAGGATCGGGAAGTCCCCGACCTGCCCAAACTGTGGTCGCTCTGCAAATGGTGTCGGATTCCAGTCTTCATCTGCAAATATCCAGTACCCGCCTGCCGGACGGAAGACACCCTTGTCCCCACCAACAATGACCGGTATATCGCCTGACATTCCAAACTGCGGGCGGGGTTCTCCCGAAGGAATCACCGGGTTCCAGTCCGAATCAGCGAAGATCCACTCACCAGTTGATGGACGGAAGACACCCTTGTCCCCACCATCAATGAACGGTATATCGCCTGACATTCCAAACTGCGGCCGGGGTTCTCCCGAAGGAATCACCGGGTTCCAGTCCGAATCAGCGAAGATCCACTCACCAGTTGATGGACGGAAGACACCCTTGTCCCCACCATCAGTGACCGGTATATCTCCTGACATTCCAAACTGAGGGCGGGGTTCTCCCGAAGGAATCACCGGGTTCCAGTCTTCATCTGCAAATATCCAGTACCCGCCTGCCGGACGGAAAACACCTTTGTTCTCACCATCAGTGAAGGGTATATCTCCGGCCTGGCCGAATTGAGGGCGTGTATCTATGGGTTCAGGGGAGCCTATGGTGATCAATGTACTCTCCACGACCGAACCATCGACTTCGATTGTTATATGGACATACCCATCCTGAATTCCTTCAAGTTCAAAAGTGATCGAACCAGAATCAACTCCTTTCTTTGTACCCATGAGTTGCAACAGGAGATCAACATCATGAGATCCCGGTACAGCAGCTCCAAATGCTTTGAGATAGTCGATTGTGCCTGGCCCTCTATCACCAATGTTCTGACGAACCGTGACGGTATCAGAGGAAGCAGGAGGTTTTTTGCTTTCAGAAAAAATAAAATCCCCAAGCTGTACTTCATAGCCTGCCTCCGTTACCGGCTGGACAACCATGGTAACTTCCATATCCTCCAGCCGAAACGGTACATACACCTTGTTCGTCTGGTAGGAAAACCTCGATCCTCCCCGGAGATCAAGTACAGACTCCATCCTGAAGGTGAGTATTCTGCCGTCCTCCAGATCTGAAATGTCTATTGTGATCGTATCCCCTTCTTCGATCTGATCCGGACCGATGGTGACAGAGACTGCAGATGCAGTCCCAATGACACAACACAAGAGGATGAAACTGAGGGCAATAACGTAAAACCTGGAATGGTTCATACTATCAGTTTTCATATAACTCACTCTTGTTTCACTCCATCTAATGCTTTCGGTATCGCACGAACACGGATTGCAGGATAGAGCTGAATAAGAAAGACAACCCATACAAGGGGGTTTTAGAGGATGGTACCCGGTGTGGCAGATCTATTGACAAATACAGGTGCCCTGTTGGTCCACCAAGGGATTGCTGCCAGAACCTCCACCGTGTATGCACTATCAACACATTATTTCACATACCGGACCAACTCAGTACCCAAATGCAGACCGGACCTGCCGATATTGCCATTGCACTTCTGAACCCAAAGAGCCTCCCGACAGACCTGAAGGCAGCGCTCTTCTGGATAATTGCAACCGTCACCTGCATCTACCTCCCATTCCTCCAGGACACACCCCTCCGGGTGGTCTTCGCCCTCCCTTTCATCCTCTTCATTCCGGGCTACCTTTTGATCGCTGCGCTCTTTCCAGCAGACGACGACCTGGACTGGATAGAGCGGATCGCGCTCTCATTCGGACTCTCGATCGCCGTCGTCCCCTTAATCGGCCTTGGCTTAAACTATACCCCCTGGGGGATCCGGCTGGATCCGATCGTCACCGCGCTTGTGCTCTTTGCCGTCGCAATGGCGATAATCGCCGCATACCGGCGGATCATCCTTCCTGAAGAAAAACGTCTCACAATCCCGGTACAGGAAGTTATGGACGGAATCCGCGATGAGTTCTTCCCGCAGGAGAGCACGCGCCTTGACCGGGTCTTAAGCGCTCTTCTGGTTGGAGCCATCATCCTGGCAGTTGCAACAACCATCTTTGTGATCGTGGTCCCAAAAGAAGGTGAAAAATTCACCGAGTTCTATATCCTGGGCGAAAAAGGAAAAGCCGCAGATTATCCGACGAACTTCCGTGCAGGCACGAACCAGTCGGTCATCATCGGGATTGGAAACCATGAATACCGGGATGTCACCTATACCGTCAGGGTCTATGGGTTCAGCCAGGAGTTCGATCCAGCAACAAACACGTCCCGGGTACTGGCATCGGTTCTCCTGGGATCGTTCACAACCACGATACCCCATACCGAAACAGAAGAGCGGGACTTTGCATTTATAATTGAGGACACCGGGATCAACCGGGTCCAGTTCCTCCTCTTTGACGAAAATCTCCCGCCACCGGACCTTCCACCCCGCGAGCTCGTCAACAGCAGCTACCGGGACCTCCACCTCTGGGTGACAGTCACCCGTGCGGCCGCGTGAGGGATCTGTTCATCCCTCTGGCCGAAAACAGCCACTATCCCTGACCTGCTGTATGCCTCCGGAGGGTGATGAAAACCGATCGCGTCTCCGGTAAGAGCGAGACCCGCTCATACACCCACCCGGACGCGGTCGCATCGGCCAGAATGACCCCGAACAGTCCGCAGACTGCGCAGGGAAACATCGTGCAGATCTTTGGCGACTCGTCATGGACGATCCGGCACCCGTCGTAGAGCCGGAACCCGGCGATCTCAATGATCACATCATCACCTTCAGACACCGTGTCGAGCCGGTCTGCAAGTTCAAGAGAGCCCGCAACCGCCTCGCGACAGGCAGAGAGGGCAGCATCCACACCATCCGGAGTCACAAGCCCGTATTTTTCCCGGAGATGACGCCAGAGCGAAAGAGAGAAGGGCGGCAGGGCAAGCCCGATGATGCCATCACGGACAACAAGTGAAGTTTGCATCTCCCCTGTACCGAAGCCGGATAATTCTGCTGAATGATCCGGAATGTAAGAGAGCCCTGAGGTGACAAACTGCACCGGCTCACGACCCGGCAGGATCGCAGCATCACCATCCAATCCAAGTTCAGCGGCAACCCGGCCAAGGCCGATCCGCACATCCGGGTCTAGCCGTGACGCAACATCAGGCGCCACCATCCCGGCCTGGTGAAACGTCAGGAGAAAGAGGCCGGCGATGAAACAGGCAAACCCGCAGAGAATAAGAATTGCTGTCGTCAGGTCTGCACGGTCTGTCATAAAGGCCAGCCCAAGTGCAGCTGCTGCTGCAAGAAAGAGGGCAAGCGATGCCTTTGCCTCATCTGATGTCCCGGGATGCCTAAGCCGGTAGACGAGATCAGACCATCTCATAGCTGATCACCCCGTACACTCCTGCGTACTGAATATGCCATCAGGTAGAGAACGACCGCTCCTGCTGCAAATGCAGACAACACAAGCAGTGATGCAGTGAATGGGTGAACAAGAGGGAGGGCACCCACAACAAGAAGCGATCCCACAACAGGCAGCACTGCAGAGGCAATATGCTTCCGGGAGATGAGATCAGGTGATCCGGTGGCAAGAACAAAAAGGATCGCAATGGCAATGACTGAAAATACAAGGGATGCATACCCAACAGCCACCGCTGCCGGCACCCCCGAGCAGAGGATGATGATCGGATCATCCCGAACACGTCGTGCATACACCATCCCAAAAAGCGCAATCGGCCACACAATAAAGAGAACCGGATCATATGCGAGGAGAACAGCACCAGAGAACCCGAGAAATATCCATTGCAACACCGTGTATATCTGCATGCTCAGATCACCCCGACAGAATCAAATGGATAGACCTGCTGGTATATCCGGGATGAATACTGAGTGGGCATCCGCAGATGAACAGCAAGACCCATCCGCTTTGCAGCCCTCCCAATCATCCCGATGTGGCTGATATCTCCGGAGAGCGCACTGAGCAGAATGACCGATGTTCCACGTGTCTTTGAGAATGCCCGCACACATTCAGCCTCAAACGCAGGCAGCCCCCTCTTCTCAAGGACCGCACCATACCATGTTCTAAGAGGGCTCTGGGGGAGGGTGGATGTTGTTGTGCGCAGGATATCTGCATCTGATGCATACCGGTAGAAATGGGTTTTTCGGGAAGGCAGGGAAAGGTCACGGATGGCGGCAAGCACCCGGGATGCCTGCCGCTCGTCAGGGAGGAACCGGACCACATCACCGCCACTGACTGCCAGAAGAGAAACTGCATGCGATATCCGCAAAGACGCTTCAACCGTCCCGGTCGCATACCCGATGAGCATGTCACGAATCGATGCGTCTTGTGGAATATCCAGAACAATAACCGGTACCTCCCCCCGCTGCGCAAAGGTTTCGCGGATCATGAGCCGATCGGCCCTGGCGGTCATCTTCCAGTCTATCTGGCGGAGACTGTCACCAGATATGTACTCACGATACGATCTGATCAGAGACCCGGTTGGCGAGATCTCCATGCGTGAATCTTTCTGTCCATAGATACCGGAATCGCCAGGGGAAACCACCTTTGAGCCTGCGGGCTGGACATTGATGGTGGGGGTGCGGTCCTGGTCACGGGAGAAGAGTACTGTACTGGTAAAAAAGGGATCGGTAAGTTCGATGGAAACACCATGAAACACAACCGCTCCCCGTGCAATTGCCCTGATTCTGTACGTGATCTCAGATGCGTAAGCAGGATCGAGGGTGGGATCTTCAAAAACATGCTCAAAACCAGGACCCGGCATATCCCGCACGGTAACAGAACACCCGTCCGGCAGGTCCAGGTGAGCGGCCAGGGTGACGGTGATCATGCTGTACTGCCGGACAATTGAATTATCACAGGTCCGTTCACAAGAGAAGCTCTTGATCACCTGCTTCTCTTTTGAGGAGAATATATGCCCTCTTGTGAGCAGGAAGATGAGAAGCAGGGACCCGGCCACCACCGCCGGCATGCTCCCCATGGCTCCTCCGACTGCGACGGTGAGTATGCCGGCTGCCCCGATACCGCGAGAGAGAGGTGTCGGCAGCACCTCACGGCACCTCGACTGACCCGATAATATCCCTGATGACCGAATCGATTGTGACCCCGGCTATCTCTGCCTCACGGCGGAGGATCAGACGGTGGTGTAAAATATTCAATGCAATCTCCCGGACATCGTCTGGCGTGACAAAGTCGCGGCCATGAAGTGCTGCAACCACTTTGCTTCCTTTATAAAACGCAATCGATGCCCGCGTGCTTGCACCAAGGGCGATGTCGCCATGCTCCCGGGTTGCCAGAACAAGATCACGGATATAGTGTGCCACCCGCTCATCACAATATACCGATGCAACTGTATAACGCAGCGAGCGGAGATCAATTGTGCCTGCATACGCATCAAGCATAGCGACATAGGCATCCCAGTCCAGCTTCCCCTGGTGAAGTCTCCGGATCACCTCGAGCTCATCATCCCGGTTGAGATATCCGGAGATGAAACTGTACATAAACCGGTCCTTCTGCGCCTCGATAAGCGGGAATGTACCCTCAAACTCATAAGGATTCTGCGTTGCCATGACAAAGAAGGGTTCCGACAGGCGGTGGGTCTCTCCATCGATCGTCACCTGCCGCTCGCTCATTGCTTCGACAAATGCGCTCTGCGTCCTTGGGTTCAGCCGGTTTAATTCATCAATCAGGAGAATATTTGAAAATATCGGGCCTTTCCAGAGAGAGAAATCCTTTGTTTCCTGATTATACCATCTCAGGCCCAGAATATCGGATGGCTGCGTATCAACAGCACACTGGACGCGGGAGAAGGTGTATCCAAGCAGCCTGGCATAGGCTTTCGCAAGAGTCGTCTTTGCGGTTCCTGGAACTCCCTGGATCAGGATATGCCCATCTGAGAGGAGTGCGATGGTGATCAGTTCGATAAGGT
Organism: Methanocalculus sp. MSAO_Arc2; assembly: GCA_003838065.1. GTDB lineage: Archaea > Halobacteriota > Methanomicrobia > Methanomicrobiales > Methanocorpusculaceae > Methanocalculus. The sequence goes on along the minus strand of QZAC01000087.1, from coordinate 3,857 downwards.
GATCTTTCCCAACGAGGAACTGATTCATGAGATTTCTGATCTCTTCATATGTCTTTGAGAAATCCTGGATATTGGTTTGTTCTGACATAATTGCACACTAGAGTATCTTTTTTCTAAACGCGGCGGCCACAAAGACCATCAACAGTAGTATGAGGATGATGGTACTTATTGGTGCGGATGTAATTGTATGGACATAGTATGCCGGGCCATCGGCATCGGCAGGCCTGCCGTAGACTGCATCCACCACGGTCCTCTCATGGGAGAGGAGATTGTCCAGCAATTGTTTGTTGTCCTGAAGCTGCCTGACCTGCTGCATGGTGGTGGTAAAGAGGCTTGCATCTGCTATCAGGATGACGTCGCCTGCACCTACCTCCTCGCGGGCAATCAGGGTATAGCGGTCAAGCGGCTCACCGGGTCCCGGCCGGCCGTCGCCGGATACATCCACCCATGAGAGAACAGAGCTTTTGACCAGGGGTTCTCCCCCTTCAATATAGGCGGGCCGGTTGAAGACCAGCGTCTCCACATCAAAGAAGAGTGTGTGGTCTGAACGCACCTGTGCCATGATCGTTCTCGGGGTGTTAAACTCCATGTCAACACTCGAGAGGTTGCCGGGGATGACCCGCATTTCGCACCCTGTTGCCATGAGCAGTGCATCTGATCCTCCCTCCTCATCAGCGATAATGACGGTCCCCCCGTTTGCAAGGACAGTGTTGACCTCCTCTATTGCACCTGCGTCCCGGGGTGCGATGATGATGTAGCGGCCCGTATCAGCGGGTATAACCGTCCCTGGCGTGTGGATACTGGCACCCATGCTCTCTGCATGCGAGTAAAATGCTGCGGTACCGCTCCATCCCGGGTTGAACCGGGAGAGGTCTGCTGTTGTTGCCTGGAGATGGACGCCGGCTGCTCCCAGGGTGAGGAGGATGATGATTGCGGCAATGAAAAGCGGCGGTCTCACCGGAGATCACCTCTGAGCGCCCGGTACTCGTCTTCAAACCAGGCGCGTCCAGTTCTATCCGGCACGGCCCCGCCATAGAGCACCCGGTCATATGCAGAAAGCCAAATCATCAGACGTTCGTCCTCCGGAATCAGCTGCCTGAGATCGCCTGTTGTTTTTGTTGATGGATCATCCAATCCAGCCTTATGTGCAAGCGAATGAAAGAGATAGCGAAGTGCAGAAGGATAATCTATATCTGCCAGCTGCCAGTACGCGGCAAGGCCAGGATCACCTTCAGGTGACCCGGATGCCAGATCATCTGGTTCAGGCGGCATCTCATCATCCTGGGGCTGATCGGGATCATCTGGTTCAGGCGGCATCTCATCATCCTGGAGCTGATCGGGATCATCGGCTGGTGCCTCGATTTTGGGTGCAGCTGGCAGAACAGCACCCCCCGGGCGCCGCCGCAGGTACCAGATACCGCCAGCAGATGCGATGAGGATGATCACTGCCGCAAGAAGTATGGATGCAAGAGGGTATCCTTCGCCTGTTTCCGTTCCGGGATCGGGAAATGGAAGCAGCCTCCGCTCCTCGGGCAGAACGGTGATGGTCACAGCATCACTTGACGCCTCTTCGAGTGGGAATGCAGTATCATCAAAGACAGCTGCAATCTGGTGCTCTCCGATCCAGAGATAGTCCTCTAGGTCAAATGAAAACCGGCCATCTGCATCGGTACTCGTGGTGACCATATGCCAATTATAATAGGGATAGATGATTCTAATAGGAGCGCCAGATACCGGGATATCGGCTGCCTCCCCTGCAACCAGACGGCCGGTAACCATCTGGGCGCCCGGGTTCTCAAGGGTGATTGCCGTTTTTGATCTGAACACACGGAAATGTTGTACATCAGAAAACGCCCCATCGATTGTCGCATAGACGGTATGCATGCCAGATCGTATCCTTCCGATCGTCTCCCGGTGAACGAACGCCCCGTCTTCAGCTGCGGTTACCTCTTTGAACAACCTGCCATCGAGATAGACCGAGACCACACGGTTATTGGTCCCCCGAACCATGCCGGAAAGGGTCAGGGTGTCGCCATACCAAACCTCAAACGGCTCAACACCAAGGCTCACCTGCATCGGGGCTGCTGGCGGGATCTCACGCCGTATCGTTTCAGATCGCTTTTCCTGTTCGGTATCTACATCGGCTGCAATTTGTTGGGCATCGTCGACACTATGAGTATATGATGTGGTATCAACCTCGAAATGTTCAGATACCCTGATCATCTCCTCGCTCCGGGCCTCATATGCTGCAACCGTCTCTCTGATCTTTGATCGAAGGGCTTCACCTTCATACATGATCGAGTACAGCATATCGGGATCATCGGCATCCCGATACTCGATCTCAAGCCGCGCAAGTTCTGAGAAGCGTTCGGTATCCTCAAAGAGTGTAAGGAGAGCATCTTTATTCTGAGCATTCAGCTGCCGCCATTCGTCAAGATCGGACTGCGACATGTCAAGCCGGATGACCAGGTTATCAAATTCACGTGTCCGTGCAAGGTAATGCTCAAGGTCGCGTTCTGCCGAGCTGAAGTCTTTTAGGTTCAGATTCAGAACAAGTGTTCCGGAATCTGCAAAGATCTCTTCCATCAGGGGCAGAGCCACCCCGGTTGAATCCCTGGATATCTGCCGGAGAACAGTGACTCTGTCATGGAGCGGTGTCTCAGCATCCTGCTCTATGCTATAGAGTGTGGGATCTGCCGAATACGGAATGATGAGAAGGAGGCAGATACATGCAGCAACAGCTGCTGCAGGCAGTATGAACCGGGATCTTGTAGGCCGTTTTCTCATAGTCATCACGCGAGAATCTCCAGTACTTTATGTGCAACGATTGCGCCAAAGATGAGGACACCTGCTGCAATGATGTAGCGAAACCTGGAGAGGAATAACGGGCGTGTATGGACCGGGTCTGCAAGCTCTGCAATCACCAGCATGCCGATCAGGGTGAGGACAAACAGGATCTCAAGATCCGGGCTTTCTGCAAGGACCATAAAGAAGATGACAATCACCATCCAGATGCACAGTGATGCCGCCGCAATATGTTTGGATCTGATCTGCATGATTATCCTCAAATGATGATTGGCTTCCAGAGACCGAATAGTATAATACTCTGTGATACAATCTTAAAAATGATGCCCAGGAGATCTATAGTACTTATCACCATGGTGCTCATTGCCGGCCTTGCTCTACCCGGTGCAGCATTCACCGCAGACAAACTCGCCCTTGAGGTGCAGGAGAACGGGGACGCCCTGATCACCTTTGACTATACCCTCAACTGGATAGAGCGGATCGCAGTCTTCTTCAGGATCGCAAATCCTGAACAAGAACTCAAACGCGCCCTTGAGCGTGCCTATAACAGGCCGGCAGCCGTTTCATCAGTAACTCCCGGTTCGGCAACGTTCAGCGTTGTTGGGCTTGCCCGGGTCAGTGAAACTGATGAAGGAACCGTCTACAGGGTGCCTGCTCTTGACTTTACCTATGCAGTTGATGAACTTGAGCGGTACTGGTTTGCACCGCTTGTCTCAGTCGATCTTGCACCTGATCTGACAACGGTTGCGTTTCCTGATGGATATGTCAAAACCTGGTATGATGTCACCGGGATACCCGAGATCTCCCATACCATTGTACGTTAAATAGATCTTCTCCTCTTTTTCTGTACGCCCCAAACACGTGCTGATCATCTTGAAAGGGTGTGCCAGTCCTGACGCCATTAGAGATCGGACTGTTTTCTTCCATGAACCCGATATAAGTGCAAACCACCCTCGATCAGAAGAGGCAGACAAGGGATGCACCGGGTAGATCATCTGAAGGGATCCTGGCAATGAGATGGGATGGTCCCGTGTGATCCACACCAGATCGAT
>QZAC01000086.1 GCA_003838065.1 Methanocalculus sp. MSAO_Arc2 | reverse complement strand
TGTATGAACCAGCGTCAAGACCGATTCCGCTTGTGGACCATTTCCTCTCATAGGTGTCGTCTGTGCGGACCGGTGTTGGTCTAAATGTTCCCGGCGCTGCCTCATTAACTGCTACCATCGGGGTGAGTAACTGTCCACCCTCACGCGGGAGGTTTGGCCCGGTGATGAAGAAGTATGTAGTGTCTGAATCAGTATTTGTCCCCGAGAAAGTGACCTCTTCGCCGATGTAATAGGTCCTGTCACCAGATGCTTCAATGGTAATGGCACCTGCCTCAACACGAACCTTCACTTCGTCATATTCATCAGGGTCAGCCCAATCTTCCACTCTGATGGTGAAGGTCTTTGCCTCAGTATCTGAAGTGGTCCGGAACTCAATCGGACGTGTTCCATCGGCCCGTGTTCGGACATTCGCTTCAAGTCGAGTTGCATCAGTGATTGTCACACCGGGTTGTCCGTCGGTAATCCGCGGATTCTCTTCTACAACAGCCTGTGGGTTCTTCACAAAGAGACGGTAATCATAGGCTGATTCACCCGAGATCGTTACAACAAAGTTATTGTTTCTGACGAGTGAGTCAACGTTTGACGTAATCTCAATTAAACGGGTTTCAACCGTGAACGAGACAGATCCAGATGAAGCAGCGAAATCTGCAAATCCACCCGGTGCAGCCCATTTCACTACAGCAGTATAGGTACCTGCTGGCTCATCCGCAAGCGGGATATTAACGGTGTCAAACTGTGTCGAGGTGAGATCGACGCCTCTGAGATTGACGCCACCAAATGTCGTCAGCTTTGCACCACCTGGAGTGGTGAACTCAACTGTGATCTGTGCATATTGATTGAGTTGAGTGTTTGCATAAAATGCGCCAACATATGGAGCGTGGGTTCTGAAGTAAATCTCTTCATTATCTCCAATTGTCTTCCCGTCAACCGAATCAACTGTTCCACTCAGTTTGACATCGGTTGCAAGCGATGGCTCGCGGATGACAACCTCATCCCCAAAGTCTGTGTAGTACACGCCATAGTGCCTCTGAACATCAGCAAATATCACATCGAAATTTGCTGCATCGCGGACAGGGATTTCGTGAACTAGGGCTTTCATGGGATCGTCATCAACAAACTTTCGGAGCCGGTTTACATCTCCAAGGAATGTTGCGAGATTAAGATTCTCTTCCCATACAAATATAGTGTCGCCATCCCTAATGTGGAATTGACCTGCTTCATACCAACGATCTGCTGCTGCAGGAGCAACCAGCAAGGAAGCAGCGAGTATTAGACTAATGGCAACGACAATTTTCGTCATGTTCTTCATGTGTTACCTCCATTACATTACCTGTAATCAACATGCATACCATAGATTCGACATCTGCCGAAATTCTGTTCTGCAAGGATTATACTCCGATCAACGGAATATACACCTATTTTAGATGACCAGTTAATATATCCTTTGTGGTCGACCATAGTCACGATCATCCTATGAACCCCCCGAAAACCAGATCGATTCCCGGATCAGGGATAGATTGAGGGAGATATTCATTTTTCTGAGCGACCATACAAATACGAACAAAATATGACTCATTCAACAAAAGAGTCAATATAATCCATTAAAATGAGAACCTGCACAAAAAATAAATGAGTACGCTCAGGAAAGCGCGGCAGACAAATGATTTTCAGACATGCGAAACAGCCCATGCGCCCCCCGGTGCGGCAGGATAAAGAGGATGGATGGGAGCACTATCATGCCATCAACACCATCATCATCATCAATATACGTTTTCAGAAGTGCCATTCAGACGTCATCAATCATGCTCTTCAAACACGCCATCAACCATGGTCGTTAATTGGACCTTTCATCACATCAAATAATCATCCTCAAGCACCCCCAGGCATCCTCGATCACCCCGAACCACCTTCAGGCACACACCATCGTTATGCAACCACATCCCGTCATTCAACCACGTCAATTCATTATAGAATTATAGAATGACTGCATACGATTCCCCATGAAGATCATCCGTGCCCCGACGCTTGCCCGTGCTCATGAACTTGCTGTTACCCGGATTCTTGAGAAGGGACGAAAACGAAAGACTGAAAACAGCGAGGAAACCGTTGAGACCGATGAGATCGCCCTGAGAGTTGAAAACCCGCTGGCTGAGCCGATGGCGAGTTCTGCGTCGCGTTTTGGCAGATCGTTTCTGGACTGCTATGCAGATGACCTGATCTATGGATCTGATGCAATCTTTGAGTACGATTACCATTCCCGCCTCTTTGACTGGGGCCAGGGACTCATGATCGGTGAAGGTGAGATGAACAAAGATGCTGTCCATACCAACCAGATCGCCTATATTATCAGGAAACTCCAGGACGACCCGGTGAGCCGGCGGGCAGTAGCCGTCACCTGGAACCCGCCGGTTGATGAGAACCTTGACGACTGCCCCTGTCTCCAGCTTGTCCAGTGCATCATCAGGCAGGGATTGGAAGAGGAAGAGCAGCGGTACCTCGATATGAAAGTCGTCTTCCGTTCAAACGACATGCTCAGCGCTGCCGGGGCGAACATGTACGCACTGGCACGACTTCAGGAATATATCACTTCTACAGTGGCAGAGGGCGTTTCATTTGATGTTTCGGTCGGGGCATACACCCATATCTCGCTTGTCCCGCATATCTACTACCGCCGGGACGCTGCCGACATCCCCCGGTTCTGCGGGGAAGGAAAGCTTATCCGGCCGCAGCAGATTGTGTGTTCAGCATGCAAAGGATGCCAGAGAGGAACTGACATATAGCCACCTTTCATCAATTCGCTATGCAGGTGCTTTTCTGCGTTTCCCTTCGCACCACCCCCATCCATACCAGTTTGAAATATCAGGTAGGGGTTGTTTTCCGTCAGGTTCATTAGTTATCAGAAATCACGTATTATGGTACAATAGTCCGGTAGTGTAGCGGTCAATCATGGGGGACTCTGGATCCCCCGACAGCAGTTCGAATCTGCTCCGGACTATTTCCTCTTTTTATCCCATTAAAATCTTTTAAATGTAGTTTCAACTTCAAAATGGCGTTTCTTCAACAAAATACACCAACCACACAGGCATCGCCCCTAAACCCAACATAAACCATATGTGAGTTTATGCAGAAGGCATGAGCGGAGGAGACGGGGGCGATGGAACTATAGATACGATGGGGAAAACGATACTGAGAGAAAACTGGGATGTTGAGAAAGTACTGAATCATGTAAAGGCAGTTGATAGGCGAGGTACATATCACTCAATTGACGAGGTCTTTCTGGATGTATGAGATTGTATTCAGTGACGAAGAACTGAAATACATCTCAAGCGTTACAAAGAAAGAAAGAGGTCAGATTAAAGATCACGATAGGCATTTCGCCTGTGAGCAATTTTTACTGCCAGTATAACACATTGTTCATGACTGATTGCCAGTATCACTCGATACGAACCAACCCGGAGAGAATACAATGGAGAGTCAGTCAGACGTTTCACAAAAAATTCCGGCCTTTCCTCTTCTGAAAGGTCTTCAAGAGCGCCTACTATTCGCTGTGCATCCGATGCAGAAACCATTTTAATAGCTTGCCGGGCTTTTTTCGAGTAAAGAAGAGTAAAAGTCACTCTAAATCACTCAAACCCCAGATCACGCTTCAGTTCCTCGTGTGTAACGAACTCACCTCTTTCGATCTCCTCCAGAGATTCCCTGATCTCGGCAATCTCCTCATCTGTAAGAGGTTCGGTATCCTCCGCCATTTCAAGCAGACGATGAATGACAAGACGATAGGGCTCTTTTGGATAGCGACGGAGTTTATCGAGCTTCTTTTTATCTGATCGTGAGATCTCTATGGTGGTCATCTCTGTGGGGGTCATCCCTTGTGCCATACACAATTATAAGATGCCATAATGCATTAAGGCTTTCCATAATGAATTGTAAGCAAGAGAGAGAGAGAGAGAGAGAGAGAGAGAGAGAGAGAGAGAGAGAGTCCGATTGTTTATCCTTCTTTATACAATACTGTGGTTCTCAATCAAGATACTGTGTCAGAACATCTGCCTCAAAAGAGCTCCGTTCATCCTCATCACGGGCAAAAACAAGTCGGCCGCTCTGTATCACCTCATAGAGGAAACGAACCGGAGCACCATTCAGAATACGAAGATCAACCTCACATCGCGGAGAAATATGTTGTTCTATAACAGATGCAATTCGCATACCATATTTGAAGTAATCATAGGGTTTTCTCTCCCCGGACACCAGAACCCCAATATCAATATCATTAAATCGATTGCTTTTCAGAAATGAGCCGAAAATATACACCACAATAACATCAGCAGTGAGATCCAGGTCGCAAGCGAAGACACGAACGATCTCACCGATAATCCGTTCCCTCATCTGCTCATCTATATCATGTCCACCAGAATTACCCTGTGAGGAGAATGATGTCATACGCAATACTCCTTCAACATACTATTATCGGAAGGCATATTGATATAAGCCAGAAAATATCGAAGTCACCCCAGTGATTCCACTCATTCAAACCCCAGATCCCGTTTCAGTTCTTCATGGGTGACGAACTCAAACCCCGTTTAATCTCTTCCAGAGCCTCCCTGAACCCGGCAATCTCCTCATCATTGAGCGGCTTATCATCCACTTTAATCTCAGCATCAGCTTCAGCCTGAGGCATAGAGACAGTATTTCGCACCATATCAAATAAATTTTCAGTAACAGGAAAGATTTCCCTGAAGGGCAACTCAGCTTCCATCCCCGGCAAAAAGACCGGGAACTTCCCGCTCCACCCCCTTCACCCCCGCGAGTTATAACCTCAATAGGCAACTTTGAGAGATCTCTGTCTGCTGCTTTAGAATGATGGATTTCAAAGGTATTTAAGGGCATATTTCTTATAATCTCGTCTTCAGTCAGGGTTTCACCCCTTCGGTATTCAGAAATAGCATCCTTTGCCCTTTTTGCCCATCCTGAGCAGAAAGACGTATCCAGATCATCAT
>QZAC01000085.1 GCA_003838065.1 Methanocalculus sp. MSAO_Arc2 | reverse complement strand
TGCGAACACGTGATTCCAGGTATATCCTGGAATCACAGGGGTGTGAAGTCAGCCACCCAGACGAGTGTCCTGAATTTTTGCAGAGCCTCAAGCCCCGTCCTTTAGGGCGGGGTAGTTGACTCTAATTGGAAATTCTGTCTCTCCCCACCACCAAACACCGAACACTCCGTCACGCACCTGCTGCACCGGATCGTCACCGTCTTCGCAATCCCGGGGTCAAGCGACGCCATGCACCTGAAGACCCAGACACCGTCTGGTCGAATCGCTCCTGCCGGGCAGGCCTTGATGCACTTCCCGCACCCAATACAGATAGCCGGTTTTCTGCTGGCTTTCGCTCACCGGGCTGCCGCTCCAGAAGCAGGTATGAAGATGTGCTGTTTGTTTCCTCGTCTTAGTATCCAGCTTTTTTGAGAATCTCCTGTACTGAGAGATAGCCCGGTGTATCATCGGGGATCTCAAGAAGCGATCTCCCGGAGAGAACATACTCCTGCACGAGCGGATCCTGCACTACCTTCCCGAGATACTCGTGGGGAAGATCGGATCTCGCCCGCTCTTCGGCAGAATCCGGGAAGAGATAACCGCCGATAATGCGGAACCGTTCTGTCTTGATCTTCACTTCCCTTATGATACGGTGTGCCCGTTTTACATGCTCAAAGGATTTATGCGAGGGTCCGATGATATCAAAGATCTCATCCACCTCCCCGGTTACCCTCCGGTTTAAGTGTTCAAGCCCTGCCGGGGAATCTATCAGCACATACCGGTAGTTCTTCACGAGGGTGCCAAGCGCACTTTTAAGTGCAGAGTCAGGGAGGCAGTAGCATCCTTCGACCCACTTTGTCCCGACGGCAACGAGATCGAAGGATTCTCCTTCATACAGGCCTTCCGCCCATATCCTGCTCTCGATACGCTCTGTCGGGGCGATGCCCGTTGTTGTTCCTCCTCGTTTGATGAAGGTATCTGCGATCAGATCCGCAATCGTCTTCACACCCGATACATACAGATCCACCCCCACCATCTCAGCAAGGTTCTGGTCGGGGTCCAGATCCACAAGCAAAATCGGGGTCTGTCCGGTCTCGATGAAATATTTTGCCATCATAGCGGTGAAACTTGTTTTTCCTGTTCCACCCCGTCCCATTGTCACCAGCGTCTTCATGTTGCATCACCTCTTCTGGTTGCCTGCTGATTTTCAATCATCTTCTCATAGAGCCCCCTGAGGGATACGATTGCCCGCTCTTCAGCATCCGGCGGGATCACCTCCCCCCTCATGCCTGCCGCCCTGATTGTTTCATCAAACGGCACCATTCCGATCAGGGTGATCCCGTTTTCCTGTGCAAACTGTGCCACACGTTCCTTCTGCTCCTCTCCCTGGATCTGGTTTCCGACCAGAAAAACCTCTTTAGGGCCGGCACCAGCTGCAAGATCATGGATTTTCTTTGCTGTTCGAAGCGATTTCATATTTGCATCAGAGACAACGAGCAGTATGTCGACATGGTCTGCTGTCCCCCGCCCGAGATGCTCGACTCCGGCCTCAAGATCCAGGATAACATCATCATCCTGCTTAACCACCAGGTGCCGGAGAAGGGCACGGACGAGTGCATTCGCCTGGCAGGTACAACCTGATCCCATGGAAAAGACCGTCCCCATCACCAGCAGGTGGACTCCTGCGGGTGTAGCCAGCGCATGGTCGTTGATGACATCATCGACAGTGAAACTGAGGCTGTAGACACCCGGGTAAGCCGTGCCGGTCTTCAGGCTGATCACATCTCTGTTCTCTGCGATTGGCTGGATCGCATCTGACTCTTCCGGTGTCAAACCAAGTGTGAGGGCAAGGTTTGGCGAACTGTCTGCATCTATTGCTATTACCCTGCGCCCCCTGCTGGCGCCAATCGATGCAAGGGTGCCTGCAATGAAGGTCTTGCCGACTCCCCCTTTGCCTGATACTGCAATCTTCATCAACTCTCTCCTGATTTTCCCCTATTGGCTTCGTTCATTCTGCATATACATGGACATGAGTTAAGGATTTTTTTCTTATCCCGCGGAGGCACGGTCATGCTCTAGAATGTCGGGGAAGTACTCCTCCTTCCCGGGGATAGAGAGGGCGGCTGTATACTCCTCGATAAAGTCGGAATCGACTAAAAGATCGATATAGACCATAGTACGAGCGATCTTCTGTGCTTCTTTCCGTTTTTCTAGTGATACCAGTGCAGCATATGCACCCTTCAGCGATGTATTTCCAACCGGATGAACCTCTGCATTTGGGAAAGAGGGGATGATTCCGAATGCGACTGTATTGTGAATATCAACAAATGCCCCAAATGCCCCTGCAAGATAGAGCTGCCTGATATCTGTTACCTTCAGCCGGTATTTCTTCATCAGCACACCGATACCCCCGCAGAGGGCGGCTTTTGAGTCCATGAAATAGTCCATATCCTGCTGGGTGATAACGATATCACGGCCTGTTGATGTTTCATCTGCGGGCACCAGCACATACTCGGGACCTGCATGCCCCATCCTGACCAGGGGATGGGAGTTCAGTATGCCCTTGAAGTCCAGGACGCCCGCATGGAACATCCCGGTGACTGCATCGATCAATCCTGATCCGCAGATGCCCCGGGGCCGCGCCCCGCCGATCACCATAACATGCGCTTCTCCGGTATCGGGCTCAATTGCCACCCGTTCGATCGCTCCATGCATCGCCCGCATCCCGGAACTGATCCCGGCACCCTCGAATGCGGGGCCTGATGCACATGAGACCGATGCGATCCAGTCCTTGTTGCCCATGATGACCTCCCCGTTTGTGCCGAGATCGATGAATAACGAGATCTCTGATCCACAATGCAGACCTGAGCTGAGCACCCCGCCAACAGCATCGCCGCCAACGAACCGGCTCACATTCGGGAGGCAATAGCAGTACGCTTCCGGATGGATCGCAATCCCGAGTGACTGCGCTTTTCGAATGAATGGCCTTCGGGGGACATTGGCATCTGCCAGTTCGAGGTACCCGGGATCAGTGCCGGTGATCAGGTGGTTCATCACGGTATTGCTGCCAATAGCAATCTCCATTACATCGGCTGGCTGCACCCGGGCAGATTCCGTGACGCTTCTGATGACCGTATTGATGCTCTCTGCTGCTGCCTGCTGGAGGACCCGGAGCCTCTCTCTATCTCGTGCAAAGGCTATCCTGGTGATCACCTCTTCTCCATAGGTGATCTGTTTGTTCATAGTGGTGTCCTCGGCAAGTACAAGTCCGGATTCAAGGTCCACAAGGGCACAGGCGATGGTTGTGGTTCCAAGATCAAGAGTGATGCCAAGGGGTGGATTCATCTGCTCTACAGGGACAGCATCGATTACCTCGGGATACCCGTTTGTCTCTGTCACTAGAGCCTTCAGCCGGGCATCTGATCCGGTGATCTTCTGGTAGATCTCTTCGCTCATCGCGGGTCGGGGGCCTTTGTACTTCAGCAGTCGGATCGATCTGCCTGATTGAGGAAACACCGGATCAGACCGAATCTCAAGCTGATACATAAGAATGGAGGGATCCATCCCGCCACAATCACACTCTCCCAAAAGCCCGCACAGTATCTGTGGACGTTCGATCCTGCTCTCAACCGGGATGGTCACCTCCATATTGCCGGCAACAGCGATCTCGCAGGCAAGGCGGTACCCGCGCTCCCTCTCTGGCGGAGTGAGAAGAATCTTCTGGGTGCGCCTCTTCTCACGATGTTCGCCGGCATCGATGATAACCCTGCATTTTCCACACTCACCTTTTCCCCCGCAGATGCTCTCGATCTGCACTCCCGCACTCCTGAGTGCAGCGAGCAGATTCGTTCCGGTCGAAACGGAGATGACCTTATTTAAAGGGTGAAAGACGAGCGTATAGTCTGTTTTCATTCATCGTCCTTCGGTGGCCAGTATTCTTCAATATACCGTTTGAGGCCTGAGGAGTCCTTCGGACCAACCAGCACCCGCCACCCGCTCGCTTCTTCGGTTTCGCCGGAGAGCCGTGCTGCAAGGCCCGGGATGATCAGGGTGTGGTGATCGACAAGGTTTTCTGCCTCATAGGTCTTCAATGTCTCTGCAATCGAGTCTGATGTGAGGTATCTCCCGGCAACTGCGCTTTCGACACTGATGCCGCTTGTATCGGCTACGATCAGGTAACAGTCGAGATGGGCGGATTTGATATCTGCTTCAACAGTGAAGTAGGTAAGTGCGTAGTTTGTTGTAATGAGGAGTGGAGAACCCTTGTCCGGACTCCCAAATGTTCTGACACCCGGCTCCACAGAGACGGGTTTCCTTGGGTCAGTATACAGGTTGAACCTCCATATCAGCTGCGGGAGGAGTGACCATCCCTCCATGCTGTGCATGATGAGGAGATCAGCATACCGGGAGAGGAGCATTGCTGCCATGTAGGTCTCTTTCCACTGCACTGCATCCCTTGAGAGCTCTTCACCCGCCCAGGCAGCGATCGGGGTTCCGAGCAGTGGAAAACCGGCAAGTTCGTCATTGAAGGTGCATGCTGCTTTTCTGAGCATAGAGAAGTTGTATATTGTTCTGGCAAACCCTTCATCCGGGAAGGTGCCGGGATCCAAAACCAGATCAGATATGCCGCATGCAGTGAGGGTTTTTGCCAGGGTCCTGAGCAGTGCGATATCGCCAGGTGCAGATGCTGCGAGAGGAGCATCGAACCGGAGGGCAAGATCAGCCATCTCCTGCCAGTTCTCCTCTGTTGCCGCATAGATGAGCGGGCGGCGATCAGGCACCTCTGCAAGCCCGGCCTCCATCACAGCGGGATCCAGGGTACAGAGGATCAACGGGTACGAAGTGGCAGCAGCTGCCGTCTTCACCGTTTCACTGAAAGTATCTGGTTCATCTGAGGTCGAGCGGATCGCAATTCCGTCCAGCTTGAGTTCACGTCCTATATACTCATACCGAAACCCTTCGATATTGGAAATACGATTATGTATCTCGTCTTTTGACATGGTATCTGTCAGATCAATGGTGATCGGGGTTGGGTTGTGGTAGGTGAAGTCGTGCCGGTAGAGGACGTGTTTTCCACCAACGATCATCGCATGCTCACCTGTTCCGATCGAAACCGCCCTGACCGGCGGTGCCAGGAGTTCGCCCAGGGCCTTCAGGAAGCCTGAATATTCTTCAGTCAGGAGCGGGGGGCAGTCCGGTATCGTATACTCTCCATTGACGAGTTTTGTGGCAAATGCCATGCAGTTTGCTTCCCCGCATTCCTGGCAGTTCGTCTTTGGCAGGAGTTTATAGACATCGATCGGGCTGATCTCCTTGATACTCTTTTTATTTTCATTGTTCTTCATTGAATCAGCCTCCCTAACACCTCGTCCTCACCCAGTCGGGCCGGGGTGGCACGGCAGTATCCGGCTGCATCAGCCATGATCTGATCTCCTGCATCGTACGGACGGCTGCCGGGTGCATCATCATGAAGATGTCCACTCCGGCGAGGAGGAGCGTGAGGGCGTTTATTGTCTCCCATATGGGACCACGAATCTCCCGTGGGCTGTACACAGGATCCATATTCAGCCATGCCTCACGGGCAGCCCAGGCATTTGTTGATGCAGAGATGGTTGGGTGCTGGAGTTCAGTATCTCCCATCAGGGCTGCATGGCGTGCCCGTTCATGGATGGTGAACGAATACTCAAGTCCATACCCGAGTGCAACAGTGGTCAGGTCCATAACGATTTCTTCAGGCGGGAGGTATTCATAGAGCCGCCTGTTCAGCTCTTTTGCACTGTTGAGTTCAAGCCCGGTAAAGGCGAGAAGTACGTGGCCATGCTCCTGCGCTGCAGCAGCCACTCCTTCAAGGGTCTTTGCTTCCGCCATATCCAGGGTTACCGAGTTGAGCAGCAGCCGTTCTCCACTGGCCCGTTCTGCAACCTCGGTGAAGACTGCGGCATCCTTCTTCGGGTCCCCGCAGCCCCCGATGATGAGGGGAACATCGACTGCCTGGAGCACCTCCTCAACCGTTTCTGCCGCTTTTTGTGGTGATCTATCCTCGATGAGCGGATCGGTGCTCATCAGGTGCACGGTCACAACTTCTGCACCGAACTGCTCCACATTCATCTTCGCCCACTGGCCGGGATCATGCAGTACGTCTGCGACAGGTTTTTTCAGTGCTTTTGGGAGCGACACATCCATGTCAAAGACGTCCATTGCGATCACGGTCTGGTTCCTGGGAGGATATTCGAAATTGAAGAATGGGGGTGTCGTCGATCCGCCGATGGTGACGGTACTCGCCCTGCTCCCGCCATCTTTCTGAGTGGCACCAAGGGTCACCTCCCGGATTGAGCTGGGATAGCTCACGGTTTGTGGGTCGAATCCTTCCCGGATCAGTGCTGTTGGCCGTGGCGGCTGGTCGGAAAGAGCGATCCCTTGCGCCCCACCGATGCCAACCGGAATAAAGAACTCGAGATCGCCTATCTCCATCTTGAAGTTCTCAAATTCAACCTGCTCCACACCCGAGAGGAGCGAGAGCAGGCGCTGCCCGAGTACGGTTTCTGCTGGATTATGATTCTTTCTGGTCATAGCTTCTCCCCCCGTCCGGGTTTTTTCGGCTGCACAGGCTGGATGATCACCCTGTCGGCATAGATGCGGGCATTCTTCAGCAGGATCCGGAATCCACCGGTCGTGATTGGGATCTCACCTGCAGTGACTACTGCGGTCTCATCCGGCTCTTCATGTATCTCTACCCAGCGATCCGTGACCGGGTGGCTGTTCGATGTAAGGAAGGATTGTAGTTCATTGATGGTTGTTGCATCTTTTTCTGTTGCAATCTTTTCATAGAGTGATTCTGGAATGTATTCAGAGAGCCGCTCCTTGATCTCTTCAGGCATCCAGACAACGGCTTCATACCCGCCATCTGCCTGCATGAACTTCCTAGATCGCATATATTCAATAGATAATCCATGGAATCCATCGATCTGGCGGCCGCCTGCGGTTGAGTCAGCCATCGTTGAAAAGGGGAGGCCATTGACCGCTGTCCCTTTGAAATTTCGGTGGATGATGCCATATCCCTCGACTTCCGGGATATAAAATGCGATACCTTCAAAACAGCCGCATGAAGTGTGGGGGTACCCAAACCCTGAATAGAGGTATATCCGATCGACCTCTCCCATCGATCGTGCGGTTGCGCTCTCGTTAACACCGGTATATTCACCCATCACCGGGTCAAGGCACTCACCCTTCTCGATTGGAAAGATCGGGCCCTTTGGATCGATCCGGGCAGCTGCACGACCATCAAACCAGCTTATCGCCCCGCAGTTTGCATATCGCTCAGGAGTTATGACACAGACATGAGTTGGTGCAAAGGACTGGCAGAGGGCACAGCCATAGAAGACATCCACATCCTCATCGGCAAGGCCGCGTGCCCGTGCATCCCTCGCCTCATACACGTCAAGTGCCTCGGTATAGTGCGCCGCGACCTCTTCTGGATCGGTGATGAAGGTGATCTGAATTGCTTCGATGATTGGCAGCTCATTTTTAAAAAGCTCCTGCATGGCCAGGCCGATGAACCGGAAAGAATTAAGCCCCTTTTTAAAAGATTTCTTTGATAGCCGGATCCAGATATCATAGCGCTGGTTGAGGTGCATGAACCCCTCGATGTAGTTGCAGTACTCATGGATGCGCCGCTCGATCACCCCTTCCAGGTTCTCTTCAAGATCTGATCCTGCGATCTCAATACGTATGCCGAAGGGATGGCTCGTTCCTTCTTCGAGCTCACCCAGATCCGGCCCGATGATATGAATTGCTCCGGGTTCAATCTCATCTGCGGGCTTCAGCCTGACGAGCTCAAACTTCTCGCTCACTTTCGGGCCGCCGAGCTCGACCTGCATATCACTTTTTCGGATCCGCTCACCTTCGTGTATAAGCCCGATATCAACGGGGATATCTTCGAACATCCTTCAGCCCTCCCGGTTCCCGAGGATTGATTCTAAGTTCATGACCCAGTTTTTAATAGAGATATTTGAAAACGACCATCGTGCATTCGGATGGTAGACATTATCCAGGCTGATGGTCTTTAGGTTCGGGGCAAAATGCTTCAGCCCTGACAGTATCGTCCATGTCATCTGGTATGGGAGGCCGATGAAGATAGCAAGGTCATGTGGTCCTTTCCCATCGACACCCTGCCAGTTCGGATCGGCAAGCCGGTTTCCGATATCCACTGCGGGCATCACCACGTCCGGGGCAAAACCCCGTTTCAGGAATTCACTGTTTGTACTGGCGGTTGCGACCACCTGGATACTGAATCTTCGTGCAAGATCAATAACATAATCGATGAGCTTCTTCTCCTCAAGGTCGATATCAGCTGCAATGCTCCCGACCACAAAAAGCGGCCGTTTTGCCCGCCTGATCATGGCATCAGCAATCTCGGGCTTGGTGATGACCGAAGCCCTTTTTGGCCCGGCCACCTCAGCAGTCAGCCAGCTTTCCTGGTTCATGAGGGAGCCTCCTTTTTCCGAATGAGGGTTGGATCCGGAATCTCGGTCTCTTTCCAGTCTTTGCTTTTCAGTATTCGCAGAATATCTTCTTTCATGGTGATCGGGATGTCCGCATCCATCCGGACGAACCGATGGATATCTTCGGGCATCGAACCGAGATGGCGGCGGTGGAGGTCGATATAATGTGTGAGTTTCAGTGCCCGGCCCCTGGAGGTGTCATTTGGACGCATGGAGAGCTTTGCGATCATCACCATCGCCTCCTCCTTCGTCTCGACAGCGATGAAGAGGTGTTCGGGGACAGGGCCGACATAGACCTTTTCGCCAGTCCGTGCATCATCAACATACCAGTCTTCGTCATGATCGGACCTGCCAAGGAGCATGCGGCGGTACTTGGTGCCATGGGGACCGACAATGACCGGGATGCCGAGCCGCCAGAATCCGGCTGCAATCGATGCTGCTTTCTGTGACATCGCACCCCATGCCATCCCTACGGCCCCGACACGATTATGCACATAATCTGCAATCTCCTCATAATTGCCCCGGAGGTTCCGGCGAGCAAAGATACTTGCAATCTTGATTGCTGCACCGGCGATATGTGCGTTGGAGACGCAGGATCCGACATTAACGATCCCTCCTGCCTCGAAATTCCCTGGATATATTTCGTAGGGTGACTTTCCATCCTCATTGCGGTGCATGCCGATAGTCATCGCCGAGCACCCTGAAGTGCAGACAATAAACCGACGGTTTGCAAATTCTATTGCCATCTCGGCAAGTTCGTGGCCGCCGCCTGGATAGTTGGCACAGCCGACGAATGCGACGATCCCTGGGATCTCCCCCAGGACGATTGGCCCACCCACCTGCCGGATTTCAATATCCTGGATTGCACCCCGCCCGGCCCGGAGCTTAAAGGCTTCGCCTTTGAGTGTTTCTCCGCCGGCACTGGTGATGAGGGAGTGGATGGGCATATCCTGGGTACAGGCCTGTTCGCACCGGATGCAGCCAACACAGGTATCATACACTTCTGTGAGCATCAGGGGATCATTTCGTGCAAATGCCTTGATGGCGTCGGGGATATGGAGGTCATTTGGACAGGCACGCCTGCATTCCCGGCATTGGGTGCATTTTTTCGCCTCCTCGATCGCTTCATCGGGAGAGAGGACATTCATCATCTTTTTCTTTTTCCGTTTCGGTGCCAATTGCATTGCAATCCTGACAGCGACTTCCCCGACCTTCTCAGGATCAAGGATCAAAGCTCCGTCAATGCTGCCGCTGATAAAGTCATCTATGATCTCAAGAGCAGGATCTTCAGTCCGGTTCTGGAGGCCCAGACAGTTTTTTTCACTCGTTGCAATCACCGGGATTTTCAGTTCTCGTGCCTCGTCAAGGACATCGGTTCTGATACATTGTTCATCGACAACGATTATGTCAGGAATGCCTGATCTGATATAGCGGATCTGCCATGAGATGGGACCAATGATCTTTGCTTTTGAGGAGTAACGGGACATATCGAGCCCGGTACAGCAGATGCCCGTTACCTCAATATCGCCTGCAAGCTCATTATCCTGCATATAATCCATGATCCCAACTGATGGAGGGACGTTGTGGCCTACAACCAGGATAACGGGTTTTGTGGTGTCGACAGTACCAAAGCCAATGTCGATCAGGGCTGTTTCAGGGTCTGCTTTTGGCAGCTGATAGGCTGAAACCTGCGCGATGTCGGCAACCTCCATAGAGAGATGATCAATCATCCCTGTATGGAGCACCTTTGATTCAAGATCGAGGGGACTGCCCTCCTGTCCGGTATGGGTGCAGGAGAGCAGTGTCGTAATCTGCTGCTCAGCATAGTCAAGCACCTGTTCGAGGTCGCCAAGTGTCTCAGGCTTCATGCCACAGACCAGGCGGGTGATCGGTGCTTCCACCTGGATATTATGGCCGCCAGGGTCAAGTGGTTCCTCTTCTCCACATTCTGCGATCAAATGAGTGACAAGTTCACGGGCATGGCTTGTGTGGGTGGCAGCACCGATACAGGCTGCCAGGAGGACAATGCGCGATTGTTGGGCAGGCATGGTGATGCCACATGCCCCCTTTTTGTCTCCGGTCAGGTCGCACTTCCCAAATGTGCAGAGGCAGCAGAGGTCACAGAATGGGAGATAAAACGGCCTGTACCGTTTCAAAAGGGTCATATCCCAGTTTCTGAGTGCAGTGAGTGAGGGGAACGGGGTTGGCCCCTGCGGCTCATCCCATGTCTCCTGTGCGAGCCTGCCAACGGAAAAACTGAGATCTTTGATCTGGCCTATCTCCGTTTCAAGCTCCTTTATACTGATATTAATCTCTTTTGTACCCATGATTACACCATTACCAGACTCTCTCTACAGGGTATTTGAGCACCTCTGGTGAGCGCGGTTTGAACCCTGTTTCTATCAAAATCAATCATTGGTGGGACTAAAATAGTTTCTGTAGGGGGCAATGGCCAGACCCGGGTGGTCTGGCTATCAGTATCGGGCAAACCGGCATCAGAACGGGCAATGGTGCCGGGAATGTCTCTGATAGTTAGGATCCTATTCCATGGTATTATTTGAGCAGGTTGTGTATCTCCTGCACATGCAGGTGTGCAGAGACTGTCCGGGTCAGCAGTGGACCGATCATCTGCTGTGAAATGCCAGCGGATGCGGCAACAATCTGAGTCAGTTCCACCAGGTCGGTATGGCCATCGGCACTGGCTGCTGTTACGGCTGCATGGATTGTCTGGATATACTCAAGCGCCCGGTCCAACTGGTGATATATCTCCATGCCTTCCACTGGTTGGTCCCATGCCGAAAAGAGGATGGCTATTTCTTCCAGCTCCTTAAGCCGCCTGATAGACGTAATTGATGCAACAGGATCGTCATAGATCGGGGGATTGCCCGGCACCGGTATCGCATCGCCAGAAAAAAGAATATCTGTTGCTTCCATGAAGAGTGAGATGGATCCCGGAGAATGTCCTGGTGTATGGATCACGGTCATCTCTGTCAGGCCACCTTCTGTTTCGTCAGGTATGATGCACTCACCATCATCAAGTTCCCATTCGATCTCAACCGGCCCGCTGACAAGTGACTCAAAACCGGGTACCGGCCGTTGCCTGTTCTGGAGATCCAGGTCTTCTATCCAGGCACGTTCAGCCGGGTGTGCTGCAATACTGCATCCGGTTGCCCGCTGTATTGCCCATGCCCCTCCGATATGGTCGGGATGGGAGTGGGTCAGGACAATCAATCCGATCTCTTTTGGATCACGGCCGGCGGTTCGAATAGCTTCAAAGATCTCTGTTCCGCATCCTGCCACGCCGGTGTCAATCATCGTAATCTTTTCGCCAAATATGAGGAAACAATATACGAACCTTTCAAGAGTTACTCCGGGAGCAACCGGGATTGTATAGTTCAGCCTGAGTGCCTGGACGGAGGGTGTGATCGGCATAGCATCACTGTATGAGGGTATAGGGAGGGGGAAGCTATAAAAAGTATCGGGGTTCCTGCTTTTCGATGATGAGCTTGTAGGTCTTGAGCTTCCGGGAGTTAGAATCTAACCCTGGGTGCTTTTGCTTCCCTCATATATTATTGCATATCCAGAAGTACGCCTCACCGTGAATACTCCCGGGCGGAGTCGAACCGCCGTCGCCGGATCCAAAGTCCTGCATGATTGACCGCTACACTACGGGAGTGAGAAGATACTCCAGTATATTTGTGTCCGGGGAATATAGGGATTTGGGAAATATTCCAGACAGAATCCGCTCTGGCATCTCTGCGGCATCCCGGAGAGATCCCAAAAAGCGGCGACTTTACGCCTTATGGTGCTTCATGCAGATTGAAATGAGACATACCGGCATGATATGCCGGCTCTAGTGAGACCATGAAGGAAATGATCTGTACCTTTACCGGCACCAGAAACACCCTCTCGGGAGCCCAAAACCCTGCATCTGCACCCTGGCTACCGTTTCTTGCTCCTATCGAAAGAGCGGGGGAAGAACGTACTCACCGGTCCGATCCACAAAACCAGCTGATGCAATTGGCATTGCATTTTCGGTCCATTGTATGGATATGCCAGAAATCGCCCGGGAGTGGGTGGAAAAACTCACGATCAGCAGCAACCCCTATCTTCGGGAACAAAAAAATACAAAATAGCGATCTGTTGTATATCCACTACCTGATGCTACTGCTCAATTTCGGCAATAGCCTCCTCGGTCTTGCCGGCAAGCTCATGCTGGGCTTCAAGGTCCGCAACCGCACGGATCGCCTCAAGCCGGTGGACGGCGTCTTCAAGGAATGAGAGGATGTCGGCGGGAAAGAGGTCTATGCCGTACTCATCAAGGAGATGTGCATGGATCTCACGATGGTCGAGCCCCATTGTCCTGAGTTCGATGATCGTGAGCACGAACTTCTGCTCAGGGCATCCGCAGAGGGGGCTTCCTTTGCAGCGGCAGTCAAGAAAGTCCTTCTGGAACCGGAGGAGCTGGTCCCGTGTTGTCGGGTCCAGGTGTTCATAATTGAGACTGCTCGCTATTGTCTCCAGGCTGGCGCCATGGAAGGCAAAGTCAGGGAGCCGGTACCCTGCTATCCGCTGGATTTTCCTGCTTGCACGAAGGCGGGCCCTGGCTGCGATCACGTCACTTCTCCGGGTTCCTCATCGAATTTCTTAAGCGACTTCATCGCTTCACCCATCTTTTCAATTGCGGCAAGCCACTCATCAAAGATTGTTGGTTCATCAGTATCCTTGACATACCGGCCGCAGCAAGCCGCACCCCCGATCACAGTGGATCCGATCTGTGATGCGATCTCAAGTGCTTCTTGTGGGTTTTTCTCCGCAGCCTTTCTCCCCTCTTTCACAAGCGCCTTGATGTCGGCTTCGGTCTCTCCTGCCAGATACTTCCGGCATGAGGCGAAAACGACCATCATCGAGATCTGAACCGATCCGATGATCTCACCCAGTTCACCTTCCGGTACCTGACCCATCACGATCTCTTCAACCTCGGCGAGCTTTAATTCGGCATCCTCATGGCTGATCCGTTCGTTCTGCCAGAGCTTGATGATCTTCAGGACAGCCAGCGTGATATCCTCGCTGAAGTTCTCAAGCATCCTGAACCCTTCCGGCATCTCCTCGCCATCGCCATCAAAGTCTGCATCCCCAAGCGTTGTAAGCCAGTTTTCCCATCGCTCCTGGTTATAAAATATATAGAAGAGCTTTGGTGCATCTTCTGTTTTTGCTGTACTCTTCTTCCGCGCCATTTCATGTACCATCATACTTATATCTTAAAGAGATTACCGCTCTCCTCATCTGCGATGAGTCCCAATAGATATCTATGCAGCAGCAGGTGATGGTGCGGTACGGGGAACTTTTCCTGAAGAGTGAATCGGTCATGCACCACTACATCAGGATTCTCACCCGAAATATCGGGCGGGCACTTGAAGCGGCAGGGCTTGTCTATTCAATCGAGGAGCATCGTGGGCGGCTTTTTATTAACTGCGATGATCCGGCTCGTGCTGCAGAAGCTGCCCTCGTCTTTGGTGTTGTGGATACCTCGGTTGTCATCCGGACAGAACCCGCGATGGAAGCGATTGCTGCGGCCGCTGTTGAGCACGTAACCAGATCAGGCAGGCGGAACGGCTCTTTTGCAATCCGGGCACGACGTGAGGGTGTCAAAGGCTTCACCAGCCAGGAGCTCGGATCATTTGTTGGATCCAGGATCCTGGATGCATATCCTGACTTCACCGTAGATCTCACCAACCCGGAGTATGAGATCTTTGTCGAAGCCCGCCATTACGGGGGATTTGTAAGCGACTATTTCTATCCCGGTCCAAAGGGCCTTCCGCTTGGCACGCAGGGAAAGGCAGTCTGTCTCATCTCTGCGGGGATTGACTCCCCGGTTGCTGCCTGGCTCATGATGCGCAGGGGGACTGAGCTTCTTCTCCTGCATATGAATGGCGGGAGGTACGCTGGGGCAGCCACGCGGGATGATTCCTTTGCCCATGCGAAGACCCTGTCGACACACTGCATGGGAACAGCGATCCAGTTCATTGAGATCGATATGGAGCCCTTCTTTTCAGTTCTTGAAACACTGAAGGAGCCCCGGTACCGCTGTGTCCTCTGTAAACGGTTCATGCACCGGGTGGCGAGCCGGATCGGGGAAGAATACCAATGCTCTGCCATTGTGAATGGGGATAATCTCGGCCAGGTGGCATCACAGACACTCGAGAACCTGGCAGCCATTACTCCGGCCGCCACGCTTCCGGTTCTCCGCCCTCTCATCACCTATGACAAGGAGGAGATCGTAACCCTTGCCAAAAAGATTGGAACCTTCATCGCCCGGCCCGGAGATCACGCCTGCCGGATGGTTCCGAAGAAGCCATCCATCGCGGTGACCATCAGGGTGATTGAAGCGGAGGAGTCAAAGCTTCCGATCGGCGACCTGGTAGAAAAAGCGATCCAGAGCGCAGTCCAGAAGACCACGCTATCAGGTTCAGTCATTGACTGTTAAGCCGTTCTCGCGTGCGATCTCGGTAAATGCAGCAGCTGTATGTGCAGCCTGTGCCCTTGTCATCCCGTATGTGTTGAACTTCCAGATTTTTGTTGCACCCGGGATCAACCCGGTAATCCCTTTCTTCGAAAGTGCACTGGATAGGAAAAACCCGCGTTTTTTATGCGTCTGTGCGACGGCATCAAACGACGCTCTTGTATCTACACGGGTGAGGGTATGCTGCCGCGGCATCTCTGAGAGTACTGCTGTATCTTCTATTGATCGGAGTGCGTCTACTACGATCCGGCTGTTTTCAAGCTCCTGGTTCCATTGGAGAGCGCGCTCCCGTACATGCGGAAACGATGCCATCATCCCCATCACCGTTACGCCCATCAGGGTGCAGCCCATCATCGAGATCTCTTTTATGCCAAAGGTCCTGCCGGTTTGATCCCCCCGGGCTGCGGTTGTTGCAAAGATGGTATCTGCATACTCATCAGTCGTTGCCACGAGGCCGGAGGGTGCCGGTGCCGCCATCGACTTATGGCCGGATCCGATCACAAAATCAACACCCAGATCTCTTCCACTGACCGGCAGGATGCCGACAGTGTAGGCACCGTTATAGAGCACCGGGATATCGTATTTGTGAGCGCACTCTGCTATCTCGCGGACTTCATGGTGGTTTCCGTACTGGTAGTCCACACCCTCGATAAAGAGGAGTGCCGGGGTTTTCCCATCTGTTCTGATCACACGTTCAATCGTTTCTGCTGCGGCATCAGCTGTTATCCGGTTCTCTGCGGTTTTTGGGATCTCCCTGGGCAGGCCCCCGGCAGATTCCACGGCAAGAAACTCGGTGTAGTGCGAGAGCGCTGTCAGGATGACCGGGTCACCTTTCCCGACCAGCCCCTGGCATACCACCTGGAATCCGCGCCTTGCGCCGGGGACAAGGCGACATACATCCATATCGAGCCAGGAGGCAAGATCGGCATGAAAATCTGCAATAGGCGGCTTTTTGATATAATCGAGGCGGAATGGCTTTCGGCAGTTGTCACAGACAGAATACCCGTCGCCATAGGCAATCACCGCTTTCATGGCATCGGCAGTGAGGCGGCCGCCCACCTGGATCGGATCGATATTGATGGTATTTTCATCAATCTGCCGGGTCTCGATCTCCCCGGCGCATCTCATCGCAGCAGCTCCTCTTCAAGAATCTCTACCTGGCGCTTTACGCCTGAGAGGATCTTCTCTGCTTCTTTCTTCTCCTCGGCACTGAGCAGATGGAGCGGGGCAGTCTTCCGGAGTATCGCCCTGATATCAGTCAGGAGAAAGAGTGACTGGAAGAGAGCATCAGTTGCACGTTGTGACATGGTACAGGATCATTGTCCCCTCTTCCCTTTTACTTTCACCCTCCGCTCCCAGCACTTAATTCACCAGACGTCCAAGCTACTCATGATGAAGATCATCCATATCGCTGATACCCATCTCGGTGTCGCCGCCTTTTCGCGTATTGATCCTGAATCAGGCATGAACCTCCGGGAAAAACAGATCTATGATAATTTTCTGGCATCTATCGATGCGATCTGCAAGGAGAAGCCGGATGCTCTTGTTCATGCAGGCGATCTCTTTGATTCTGTCAAACCCCGTACCCATGCATATATCACCGCATTTGAGGCTCTTGAGGCGCTCACGGATGCCGAAATTCCCCTTATCCTGGTTGCAGGCAATCATTCCATCCCAAAGACCAGGTACACCCGCGCGCCATTCTCCCTCTTTGAATACCATCCTGGAACAGTCCATATGGCATATCGGTTCAGGTATGAATCATATGAGGTCGGGGATACGATTTTTCACCTTATCCCCAACATGCTCACCCCTGATGCATACCGTGATGCGTTCAGCCAGGTGCAGCGATCTGACCGTCACCATAATGTTCTTGTCACCCATGGCCTGGCAGGCGATATTCGCGATCGCAGGCTTGCAACCGTTGCCGAACATGAACTCGATTCCACGATCACGACAGCCGACTTCGACTATATCGCCCTTGGCCATTACCATAACCAGAGCCAGATCGGCCCTTACGCATGGTATTCAGGCTCTCTTGAATATCTCAGCTATGGTGAGATGCATGAGAGAAAAGGTGGGCTTGTTGTTGATCCAGGCCGCCGGCAGGTCAATTCGCTTCCGCTCCCAAAGACCCCGATGTATGATCTTGGTGAACTCTTTGCAGAAGACCAGAGTGCAGCCGAGATCATTGTAGAGCTCGAAGCAAGGATTGAAACATTGCCACGTGAGATTCCCCCGATGGCACAGGTAACCCTTCAGAATATCAGAAAAGAGACCGCACGGGCTGTTGCCGGCCGTGAGCTTGCACGCATCCGCGAACCGCTTCTCGACCTGAGGATCAGGGTCTTCTCACCTGGGGATATCGTTCTGGAAAGAAGAAGCGAAGACTCTGCATTTAACATAGAGAAGGAATTCGTCTCATTTGTCAAAGCACAGGGGCTTGCTGAAAAGACCGAGTCATATATCCTGCAGAAAGGATCCCATGTTCTCTCATCGGTTATCGGGGAGGGATATTCCAGATGATCATAGATGATCTCGTGCTGAAAAACTTCAAGCGATACAGGAACCAGACCTTCACCTTCAAAGACGGCATCACCGCTATCATCGGGAGCAATGGATCCGGGAAGAGCAGCATTATGGATGGGATCGTCTTTGCACTCTACGGGGTATCGGGATCAGGAATCGATGCGGATTTTGTTGTCAGCGCACATATCGGGCCAAAGGAGAAGTGCGAAGTCAGGCTCACCTTCTCCACCGGAGGAGAGCGGTACACGATTGTCCGTTCATTTCGGAGGGGCAAAACCGACCATCATGATGCCCAGCTCCATTTTGCAGAAGACGGGCGGCTGATCGCAAAAGGAGTTATTCCGGTGCGGGATGCAGTACACCAAATCCTTGGGATGGGGCCTGTTGACTTTCGGACCACAATCTATGCACCGCAGCGTGACCTCCTCGCCCTCTTGCATGACCGCCCTCATGAACGCAAACAATGGTTTATGCGTGCTCTTGGAATAGAGCGGATACGTGATGGCTCCTGGGAGATGATCAAAACCGAGATCAGGGCGCTTGAAGAGGCGATCACCACACTTTCCGGAAGACTTGATGAAATTGATGCAAAACAGCTGAAGATCGACGATCTGGATGAACAGCAGAAAGAAGGGGAATACTCCGGCCTCCTGAAAGCAGTTGAAAAAGACATTGAGCATATCCGGTTACAGGAGGCAGATAATGCAGCAGATCTTGAGCGGCTCAGGCAGAAGATGCTTGAGCTTCGCGGACTGGAGTCTGACAGGGCGAACCTGCAGGAGCGGGTTGTCCAGCGAAAACAATCCCACCAGAGACTTGCTGGTGAAGTGGCGGACCTTGAGAACGATCTGGCTGCGTTTGATCACTGTAGCAGACAGGAGGCATACTACGACGAGATCCAGGGATATGCAGAACAGCAGAGAAAAGCCCGTGAAGCACACCTGGATGTTCAGGTGCGTAAACAAGATACCCTGAGGAGACTTCATGAACTTCGGGAATCACAGGCTCAGATCGAAGAGCGGCTGAGCCTTGCGCGGCAGGCAGAGGAGACTGCATCCCGCCTTGAAGCAATACCAACAGAGCGAACACGTCTTCAGAATGAGCGGCGGGCTCTGCAGTCAGCTCAGGAGGCCTATTACCATGCAGGCCGCCAGCTATCCTCACTTGAATCTGAGATCAGGGTTATCAGGGAACAGGTAATGGAGGTGAGGCGAAAGAGAGAAGATCTATTGGCCCTTGAAGAAGAGTATGCAGAACTCAACACCCGGATTGCCGAATATGAAGGCATTTCTGAACTCTCAAAACGGTGTTTGGAAGCAGACAGGATCGAAGAGGAGTACAATGCTGTTTGGGATCAGATCTCACGTATTGAAGCTGATATCAGGGGGTTGCAGGAGAATGCTGCACCTTTCCGCAAGCAGGTGCAGGCAAAGGATGCTGCAACCCTGGCACTTTCCGGAGCACGGAGTGAGGCAGAGAGGATCCGCGAACAGATTGCCCTTTTGGGATCACAGATATCTCATCTCCAGTCAGCAACAGAGGAGGCAGAACGGCATCTGCTGGAACTTGACTGTGCCGGGGAGCAGAGTCCCTGCCCGACATGCGGCCACCCGCTTGAGAACCGGTTTGACGACGCACGCGCCCGGCTGATCGATCAGATCCAATCTCTTACAGCTGAAAGAGTGTCCTGTGAGCATGAATATTCGTCCTTCAAAGAGCAGCTGCACATACAGGACAAAACGATTGAGGCCAGGGAAGCAGAGGTGGCACGTGCTCTTGAGGCTGAAAAAAAGATGGCAGCATTTGATGCCAGGATCGGTGAGCGGAGACATGAACATGAACGTCTCACCATGGTCTCTACAGAGAAGCAGGCTATTCTTGCTGAACTGGATGTTTCAGGACTTGATCGTGCAGCTGTACACCAGCAGGCTGAAGCGTATGAATCCCTGGTTAAACAGAGGGATGAGATTACCTATGCCATCAGGCAGCTACCCGAACTTGATTCCAAACTGAAGAAACTTGCAGAACGTGCTGAGACCCTTTTTGTGCAACAGGATGAAGTGCAGGCCCGAATTGACTCTTCAGGATATTCAGAAGAGGCACTTTCAGAAATTGAAGCAGAACTTTCACGCATCGAACCTCTCTATGAACAGTACCGGGAAGCTCTGGTGCTTGCCAGGGAACGAAAGCAGCTTGAGTACACTCTAACATCTGTAAACGGGCAGATCGAACAGACAGATCAGATCCAGCATGAACTCTCCCGGCAGATTGCGGCAATCAGTTTTGATCAATCTGCATATGAAGAAGCCGAAGCAGCACTGGCCCGGGCAGTTGATAACCATGAGCGGTATCTTTTGCTGAAGGGAAGGGTTGAACGCATCCCGGAGGTTTTGGAGGAGATTGAAGAGATATCCCGGGAAATCAAAGATGAGGAGGCAAAGATCAGGAGAATTCTGGAAGAGATACAACTGTATGCATCTGTTCCACAAGAGCTTGAACTGATCAAAAGAGAGGCTGAAGCGCTCGCAGATAAGAAAAACAGGTGTGATGCCAGGATCAGAGAGGTAACAGGTCTTTTAGCTGGCGTCAGGGAGAAACGGGCACGTATAGACATGGGGATCAAGAAGGCTGAATTCTATGAAAACGAACGAAAAAATGCCATTTCAGAGAAATCCCTGATTGAATCGACCGGCACTATCCTGAAACAGTTTGCCGAGCACCTGATCGGGTCTGTCCGCGGCAGGATCGAAGAAGAGGTAGGTGAGATCCTCTCTCAAATCACCGACGGCCGATATGAGTATGTTACCATTGACTCTGATTTTTCTATCCGGGTTCATGAAGCAGGAGAAGATTATCCCGCTTCACGGTTTTCCGGAGGTGAGCAGGACGATATTGCGGTTGCGCTCAGGATTGCCCTCTCCCGCCATATTGCCGCAACCCACAGGATACGGGATGCAACGGTTCTCATTTTTGATGAGATCTTTGGCAGCCAGGACGAAGAGCGGCGTAAGCACCTTATCCGGGCTCTCAGAAAACAGGAACCCTACTTTCCCCAGATCCTGGTCATCTCACATATCGAAGGCGTCCAGGAGGAATGCCAGACAGTGATACGTGTTGAGGAACAGCCTGACTTCTCCAGTATCGCTCTTGAGGTGAGTGAATGAATGGCACCTATGTGCAGGACATAATCCGGGTGGTTGCCGAGATCACGCGCCGGAGCAGGGAAGATGACGGGATGTCGTTTATCTCTGCATCTGGTATCAGTAACGATAGTTTT
>QZAC01000084.1 GCA_003838065.1 Methanocalculus sp. MSAO_Arc2 | reverse complement strand
GGCAACGTCGACCTCGAAGACAATGTTGTCAAAGGTTATACCTTTGCCGCTGATCATGACCTTGTTTTCATACTGCCAAGTCTTCCAGGCCCCGTCCCCCCATATACAACCTACCTCTGTGCAGTCTAAGCTCCACCAGGTCACGTCTCCAACAATCTTACCGTCCTTAACGGTTGTACCATCGCCCAAAAATGCTAACGGGCCATCTGCCAGTGTAATCGTGAATCCCCGGAGATCGAGCATCTTCAGATCATATTCGATCCGCTCCCTGCCCTTGAGTGTGATATCGGCTTCAAGAATTATCCGGTCCGTTTTAATGTCGATAGCCGTTTGCCACTGGTGATAGGTGCTGACATACGCTATTTCAGGACATATTGGCTCCTCGACAGTAACGGTGAATACAGCCCTCAGGTTATCCGGGTTTGTTACGTAATCGGGCAGGTTTATCAGTTCGCCTTCAAACACGTAATCGCCTGGTACAAAGCTATTGTAAACTGGAGTTGATTCAGAGTCCCACTCTACATCGAGATTATACTTCGTATCGCCTGCCCATGCTGTTGCCTTTACAGGGAATTCAATATCTGCCTTTGGTGTGTTTCTGTCAACAGATGTGAACATAGAACCAACTTGTGTTATTGGCCTTTCGGGTCTTTCCCCGACAGTCACGGTTGCCGCAACTATTGTCTCGACACTATCGGCAAATTCATATTCCTCAGGTGCTATGCCCTGTCCGGTGAAGGTGTGATCTCTCGCTGCTTCAGGATCGTATGTAGCGCTTGCCCAGCCCTCAATATCAAGGACTACGTTATCAATATATGCAACAACGCCTTCGTATACTGTTTCAGCAGTGAGTGCCGCCATGGCATCAGCTAATGAGGTTCCGAAAGGAACGTCAACCCTGTCGGCAATAGGCACTATGGCAGTTATCATTATAGTATCCTTAACAGTAACGGTAAATACAGCCCTCAGATTACCTGGGTTTGTTACGTAATCGGGCAGGTTTATCAGTTCGCCTTCAAACACGTAATCGCCTGGTACAAAACGATTGTACGCTGGAGTTGATTCAGCGTCCCACTCTACATTGAGATTATACTTAGTATCGCCTGCCCATGCTGTTGCCTTTGCAGGGAATTCAATATCTGCCTTTGGTGTATTTCTGTCAACAGATGTGGATATAGGACCAACTTGTGTTATTGGTTTTTCGGGTCTTTCCCCGACAGTCACGGTTGCTGCAACTATTGTCTCGACACCATCGGCAAATTCATATCCCTCAGGTGCTATGGCCTGTCCGGTGAAGGTGTGTTCTCCCTCTGCTTCAGGATCGTATGTAGCGCTGTTCCAGCCCTCAATATCAAGGACTACGTTGTCAACATATGCAACAACGCCTTCGTATGTTGTTTGTGCTTCCAGCGCTGCAATGGAATTAGCTAATGAGGTTCCGAAAGGAATGTCAACCCTGTCGGCAATAGGCACTACTGCGGTTATCATTAGAGTATCCTTAACAGTGACGGTAAATGCAGCCTTCAGGCTATCCGGGTTTGTTACGTAATCGGGCAGGTTTATCAGTTCGCCTTCAAACACGTAATCACCTGGTACAAAACGATTGTACGCTGGAGTTGATTCAGCGTCCCACTCTACATCGAGACTATACCATGATGTGCCTGCCTTGGCTATTGCTTTTGCAGGGAATTCGATATCTGCCTTTGGTGTATTTCTGTCAACAGATGTGGATATAGGGTTAACTTGTGTAATTGGCCTGTCTTCAGGTCCTTCCCCGATGGTCACGGTTGCTGCAACTATTGTCTCGACACCATCGGCAAATTCATATCCCTCAGGTGCTATGGCCTGTCCGGTGAAGGTGTAATCTCCCTCTGCTTCAGGATCGTATGTAGCGCTTGTCCAGCCCTCAATCTCAAGGACTATGTTGTCAGCATATGCAACAACGCCTTCGTATGTTGTTTGTGCTTCCAGCTCTGCAATGGAATTAGCTAATGAGGTTCCGGAAGGAACGTCAACCCTGTCGGCAATAGGCACTACTGCGGTTATCATTAGAGTATCATTAACAGTGACGGTAAATTCAGCCTTCAGGCTATCCGGGTTTGTTACGTAATCGGGCAGGTTTATCAGTTCGCCTTCAAACACGTAATTGCCTGGTACAAAACGATTGTACGCTGGAGTTGATTCAGCGTCCCACTCAACATCGAGACTATACCATGATGTGCCTGCCTTGGCTATTGCTTTAACAGGGAATTCAATATCTGCCTTTGGTGTATTTCTGTCAACAGATGTAGATATAGGGCCAACTTGTGTAATTGGCCTGTCTTCAGGTCCGTCACCGACGGTCACTGTTGCTACAACTATTGTCTCGACACCATCGGCAAATTCATATCCCTCAGGTGCTATGGCCTGTCCGGTGAAGGTATGATCTCCCTCTTTGTCAGGATTATATGTAGTGCTTGCCCAACCTTCAATATCAACTGGTACGGAACCGGGGTTTTCAACAACGCCTTCGTATACTGTTTCAGCAGCGAGTGCAGCGATGGCATCAACGAATGAGGTTCCGTAGGGAACATTGACACTGTCATCAATAGGCACTATCGCAATGATGACTGTCGGCTCAGGTGGCCGCGGTGGTGGTGGCACAATCATCCCGAAAAACGGCAAGTCTCCTGCCTGTCCAAATTGCGGCCGGTCTGCGAATGGTGTTGGCGTCCAGTCATCATCTTCTGCGAAAATCCACTGGCCGTATCGGAACACACCGGGTGTGCCATCAAGGACGATCGGAATGTCTCCTGCCTGCCCAAATTTTCGGCGGTCAGTTATCGGTGTTGGTGTCCATTCTTCATCTTCAGCAAAGATCCACTGGCCGTTTCGGAAGACGCCCGGTTTTCCATCAAGGACAACCGGGATATCCCCGGCCTGCCCAAATTGCCGGCGGTCAGTTATCGGTGTTGGTGTCCATTCTTCATCTTCAGCAAAGATCCACTGGCCGTTTCGGAAGACGCCCGGTTTTCCGCCGTAGAAGATCGGAGTATCACCTTCCTGTCCAAACTGCCTGCGATCAGTTATCGGTGTTGGTGTCCATTCTGCACCCTCAGCAAAGATCCACTGGCCGTTTCGGAAGACGCCCGGTTTTCCGTCATAGAAGATCGGGATATCACCTTCCTGTCCAAATTGCGGACGATCGGAAAGCGGTGTTGGCGTCCAGTCTTCACCTTCTGCAAAGATCCATTGACCGTTCCGGAAGACACCATGTAATGAAGGTGTCGGTGTCGGGCTACCAACCATCAGATCAACATGGAGACTTTCACCACTTTCAAATGTGACCGTCTGATCTGTCTGGACTTCGTTGATTGTGAAAGTAATTGTTTTACCGATATCATCTTCCGTCCCCGGGATCACAAGCCGCTGATCAAACGCCCCGGTTCCTCCGAATAATCCCGGCGATTGTATGGTGATCCGGTCCCGTTCCTCACCATCAATGAAGGCGATGATGAGAGTTCCCACCGGTGCTGGCTCTCCATCGATAGTGACGGTGCCCGAAATCTCACAGGGGAGGATGGCTATGGATGCCGCTGCTGTTCCTGCGATAGAAACCACAAGAAAAAAGAACAGCAATCCTCTTCCCATCATTTTAACTGAGTGCATACAGCACCCCCGGTTCAGTCATTGCGATCCAGTATCCTCGCATTGGTATCATCTCCCGTGTATCGCTAAAAGCTCCGCTTCCGCCCCGGATGATGGCGGTATCATATTTCTGTTCTTCAGCATTCCAGCCAAGCACCTGTCCCCATTTTGGTGAGACGGTGATGAGCGTATCCCTTGCTGTCACTGGAACTGTGCTCGAGAACCCGATTGCATTCCATCCTTCATACAGCTGCTTTGATGGTGGTACCTGGGCACCCCCGCTCTTGTAGTGTAGATCTATAGATATTGTATTTTGCGAATAAATCCAGATTCCATCAAGAGGTTTGATTTTTGATGTCTGGTTCAGTACCTGCCACTTTCCAATTTGAGAATCATACAAGAGTATCGATCTGCCCTGAGTATTGACATTTGAGAATATTGCCGCTGTGTTACTCCCATCTTCAAGAGATCTGGGGACCGAGATAAAGTTCCACCCAGGGGAAAGGGTTATACAATCTTCGGTAGGTGGATAAGGCGTAACAATGATATAATCACTCCTTGTTATGGTATTGCTCCCGCCATCATTGGTTGCAGTCAGCCGGATCGAGTATGTTCCAGTGGAGGTGAACGTATGAGATGGATCTTTGGATGTTGAGAACTCAATCCAGCCGCCCCCGGTACTGTACTCCCATGTCCACGAGGTCGGGTTCCCGGTTGATTCATCAGTGAACTGGACGGTGAGTGGAGCTGTGCCGG
>QZAC01000008.1 GCA_003838065.1 Methanocalculus sp. MSAO_Arc2 | reverse complement strand
GCGAATACGTCCTGAACGCAGAAATCGAGCTTGGATATGTAAAAAAAGGAATTGAGCGGATTATGCGTGGCAGACCATGGCAGGAAGTGATGTTTCTGGCTGAACGGGTCTGCGGGATCTGCACCGTCATCCATAATTTTGTCTTCATCGAAGCAGTCGAACACGTAAGCGGGATTGTACCACCAGACCGTGCCGCATATCTCCGGGTCATTGTCAACGAGCTCGATCGGATGCAGAGCCATCTGATTGCGAATTTCTCGTACTGCTATACCATTGAGCACGAGACGCTCGGGATGTACCTCTTAAACCTCAGGGAGACGGTCATGGATCAGCTCGAACTGATAACCGGTGCCCGTGTTACCTGTGCATATATCATTCCAGGCGGGGTCAGAAACGATCTCCCTCCAGAGACTGCCGCATCGCTTCTGACCGCTCTTGATCATATCGATGCTGAACTCAGGCGTTTTGTTCGGATCTTTGAAACAGGCCCCATGATTGGACTTCGTTCCCGTGGGGTCGGCATACTCACCCGGGAGGCGGCACGTGAGGCGCATGCAGTCGGGCCGACCGCACGTGCAAGCGGCATCGATAACGATCAGAGATCAGATCACCCAACCTACAGGTCTCTCGGGTTTACCCCGGTTCTCCGGCATGATGGTGACAACTATTCAAGGGTCATGGTCCGGTTCGACGAGGTCTTTCAGAGTACAGATTTGATCCGATCAGCTCTTGCCATGATGAAAGAAGGGCCGATCCGTGGAGGTGGAACTATTAAGGCCGGTTCAGTCCAGCACCGGGGTGAGGCTCCTCGGGGTGAACTCCTGTACGATCTTGTAACAGACGATTATGGGAGGATTCTCGAGATCGCTATTTATACCCCGTCTATTCCCAATATCCAGGTCTGTGCCCATGCAATGTTGAAGGACGCACTGTCTGCTGCTGATATCACCTCAATCTTCATCAGTTCAGATCCATGCATCGCCTGTACAGAGAGGTAAATCGTGTTGTCCATTGTCTATTATATCAGGGAATTCCTTCGCCCGGCCTGGATTAAAAGATTCATTGCGGCAAAAACCGCTCCACTCACAACACCTCCGTACTTCCGGGATTTTCCAGAGATAACCGATAATGAGTGCACAAACTGTCTTGCCTGCATGATGATCTGCCCGGCTCCGGAGGCTATTGTGGTGGTAAAGAGAGGTGGCATCTTTCAGCCTGTGATCAGTAAAGGACACTGCATTCGCTGTGGACTCTGCATCGAGGCATGTCCTGAAGATGTGCTTGAAAGCGGGAGGATCCTTGACTATAAACATACCGAACACCTCACGCTTGCTGGAGAATACCATATCAGCATTGATGAGAAGAAGTGCATGGGATGCGGAAACTGTTCTGTGTCTTGTCCGGTGAACCGCGAGATCGATCCCTCACTCCGATCGAGCGGCACATCAACCTCTGATGAGGTGATCATGCGTGTGGATACCGGCCAGAACAAAATACTGCATGAAGAAAAATGCACTGGCTGCAAGACCTGCGAGGAGCACTGTCCAAACCTTGCCATCAGGGTCGCCCGGGTCGTCGAAGCCCTACAGGGGGAGGACCAATGATCTTCACCTTAACTTCCGGACGGACGATTCCACAGGGGTCGTTTGTCGAACATAAACTTTCGAAAGGGTACCAGAGAGCAACATCAACCCTGTACATACATCCAATGGACCTCTTTGAACTCGGGATTGAATCAGGCGATCGGGTGCGGGTCAGCAGCAGTGCAGGATCAGTCGTTCTTACAACCGAAGAATCAGAAGAACTCAAAGAAGGGATCGTCTTCATTGCACTCGGCCCATATGCAAATGCGATCACCGGAGGCTACAGCCATTCGACCGGCATGCCGGATTATAAAGAAATTCCGGTCGCTATTGAGCCTTCTGAAGACCCGGTACCAACAGTATGGGACCTGATGGAGATGGCTGGAGGGATACGTTATGATCATTGAAGATGTACCATGTCCGTTCTGCGGATGCCTCTGCGACGATATCAGCCTGGTCGTCGAAAAGAACAGAATTGTCGGGGTTGAGAACTGCTGTACTCTGGGAAATGCAAAGTTTCTCTCCAAAACACGGTTGAAACATCCGATCATGAGGAAAGACGGAACATGGGTCGAAGTGAGTTACGATGAGGCAATAGAAGAGACAGCACGCATCCTCCAGAAGGCAATGCGACCGCTTTTATATGGATGGAGCGGAACATACGGGGAGGCACAGGTCGTCGGCGTTCACCTTGCCGAAGAGATTGGAGCGCTCATTGACAGCACCACCTCGGTCTGCCATAACCCGTCAATTCTTGCGATCCAGGAGGTCGGCCACCCCGGCTGCACCCTTGGCCAGGTGAAGAACAGGGCAGATCTTGTCATCTACTGGG
>QZAC01000083.1 GCA_003838065.1 Methanocalculus sp. MSAO_Arc2 | reverse complement strand
TTGCCCGGCTTCGTCAGAAACAACGGGAAGAAGCAGGGATCATGGAGATGATCGCAGAACATGAACTCATGATCACCCGCAAAACCGATGATATCGATCATGATGAGCATGAAAAGTCATTTCTCCGAACTGAAATGAAGGAGATCGATTTTGAGATCAACAAGCTGAGCGGACCCGAATATCTTCGTCTCCTCTCGCACATTGAAGAGGCAAAAGGGGTGATCCGCCATTCCGGGCAGTCTATCCAGCGAAATACCAGGGAGCGCGAATCAAATCTTGAAGCGATCAACCGCAAGTTCGCCGATATCAGGCGATCGGAAACAACTGTAAAAGAGCGGACCGAAGGTATCCGTGCGCTCTCGATCGATCGCACCAGTCTCGGCATGGAGCTCTCAACGCTCAGGGCCAAGATGGAGAAGACCGAGGCGGATCTCGCCGAAGCCACCAGGGATTCAGAAGGTGCTCAGTCTGAGATCTTCGACTGCATGCAGGAGCTTGAGGCATTAAAAGCAGAACGATCCCGTCTGATCTCTGAAAAAGATGCCATCATCGAAAAAAGCAGGATCAGGGTGTCTGAACGTGAACGGCTTGCGCCACAGCTCCAGGTGCTCAAGGATGAGCGGAATGAAAAGGATCGCGAAATCCGGAGTGCAGGATCTGAGCTTGAGGGGATCAGGCATGAGCGGAAGCTTCATGACCAGCAGGTCTCAGCAGTTGAAAAGGAGATGATGACGCTCCGGGGTTCACACGAGGAGGTGAAATCTGAGATCCGCAGGCTTGAACAGAAACTGATGCAGCTTGAGGCCCGCAATCAGGCGCACGGCGAGGTGTACGGCCGCGCTATCGAGGCGGTGCTCGGAATGGACGGCGTGTATGGAACGATTGCACAGCTTGGAAAAGCCCCGCCGGAATACGCAACTGCCTTGAACGTTGCCGCCGGGGCACGGATCAACCATGTCGTTGTCACTGATGACTCTATCGCAGCTGATGCCATACAGTTTCTCAAAGACGGAAGGCTCGGCCGTGCAACATTCCTTCCTCTTCAGAAGCTTCGGGTGCCGCCGCCGCTTCCCCCGCCTGAGGGAGACGGGGTTGTTGATTATGCGATCCGATTGATCGAATACGATCCTGTCTATGAACGCGCTTTTTCCCTGGTGTTTGGGACATCTGTTGTTGTGGATACAATGGAAAACGCCAGAAAACATCTTGGCAGGCACCGGATGGTGACCCTTGAAGGAGAACTTATCGAGCGGACCGGGGCTATGACGGGCGGATCACTGAAACGCGAAATGAAAGGGTTTGGTGCTTCCGTCGACCGCGATATCAGGGCATTGTCAGAGAAGCTCTCAGTCCTCCGCCAGGAGGAGGTTGAGCTGGCCGATGCGGTAAAACGGCAGACCGCCACCGCAGAGGCGCTCAGATCTGACCGTCAGGCTGCCGAACAAAAGGCGGCACGGTTTGAAATGGTCATTGAAGAGTATGGAAAACGGCTCACACAGCTTGACTATGAGATTGACGATCTTTCAAACACCATTTCCGCCCTTGAAGGGGGGGAGGCGGAGATCTCAGCTGAAATTGCAGCCCTTGAGGAGAAGCAGGATGAGATTGACGATCAGATACAGAGTGCGAATGCCAGGGCCGATGCGATAAAAAAGCGGATCGCAGAGTCAGATGCCATTGCCCTGGCAGATACGATTCAACAATTGAAACGTTCAATTGAGGATGTTGAGCGGCGCCTGCGAAACAAGGAGGCCGATATTGCTGATCTCCAGCGTGAACGGCAGTACTTCTCAAAACGGATAGAAGAGATGACTGCCGAGAAAGAGACTCTTTTTGAGGAGAATATCCGTCTGGAAACAGAGAACCGGTCGTTTGAAGAACATATGGCACAAGCCCGCGATCGCATCTCAGCCCTTGAGGAGCAGCAACGGTCATTCTCAGATGAGATCGAGGATCTCCGTTTGAAAAGAAGCGATATTGACGAACAGATTGTTGTCATCGAACGGAGGATCCTGGAGCATTCAAATGAAAAAGAGCGGCATACTATTCAGCTGGAGGCATTACGGGAGCGTCAGAAGGTCTTAGCCGAGGAGATTTCCGCACTCGTCCCGGAGACGAAAGAGATCGAATGTGATCTTGCGTACGACGAGATCGAGGAGAAGATCACCAGTACAGAGCGGCAGATCAGAAAGATTGGAGCGGTAAATATGCTCGCGATTGAGGAGTTCGACCAGGTCTCAGAACGGGTTCGTGAGCGGACAGAGAAAAAAGAGGTCCTCTCCCGGGAACGATCTGATCTCATCGACCGGATTGAAGGATTTGAGCGGATGAAACGTGAAGCGTTCCTCTCGACTTTTCATTCGATCGATACGAATTTTAAGGAGATCTATGCGCAACTTGCACGGGGGTGGGGGAGGCTTATCCTTGAGAATGAAGAGGATCCCTTCAGCGGCGGCATGACATTTGAGGTACATCCCCAGGAGAAGGAGGTCCGGCGGCTGAACATGATGAGCGGCGGTGAGAAATCGCTTGTTACGCTTGCACTGATCTTCTCGATCCAGCGACATTTGCCTGCTCCGTTTTACGGTCTGGATGAGGTGGATATGCACCTTGATGGAACGAACGTGGAGGCTATCGCGGGCATGATCAGGGGGCTTGCAAGAAACTCGCAGTTCATCTCGATATCTCTTCGGAAGCCTATGATAGAGGGTGCTGATCGGATCATCGGGGCTACCATCCGGCCCGACAAGAGTACGCTTGTTACCGGTGTAAAGAGCAATGCCTGAAGATCCAGTTGAAATCCTTGTTCGAATGGCAGAGCAGGGAGAGATTGATCCCTGGAACATTGATATTGTTCTGGTAACCGATCGCTTCCTGGATGAGCTGGAACGTCGCCGGGAGCTTGATCTCCGGATCTCCGGAAGAACGCTTCTCTATGCGTCCATTCTTCTCCGGATGAAGTCGGATGCCTTAATCGAGCGGCTGCCTGATCCGGAGGGAGATGAGACTGGTGAAGAGTTGGATGATGATGTTCTCTTCTTTGAAGGCGGATCTGGTGAAGGCCCGCACCCCGGCCCTATTGAAGCGCTTGAACGGGAGATTCAGCGCCGGATCAGGAGAAAGGAGTACCGGACACGGCCGGTTACCCTGTATGAACTGATCACCAGGCTGAAGCTTGCAGAGAAAGAGGAGCGGCGGCGGCAGAAGCGGCGGCACCTGCCGTTTGATGATGACGATCTTCTTACTATTGCCGAGGATGTTATCGGGATCGCTCATGATGAAGAATTTCAGGAGATCTCTACGATGATATATTCAACACTTCTTGAGCTTGACCCGGCAGGGTCATCGCCGGTGCCGCTCTCCCGGATCGCTTCTGAGATGGGGTGTCCGCTCTATGAAGTCTATATCCCGGTTCTGTACCTGATGCTTGACGATCGGGTGGATCTTTCCCAGGAGGAGTTTTATGGAGAGATCTATGTGGCCAGGACACCTGAGCTGGCACTCTGAACAAGAAACTGGAGGGGGTCTCCTGACAATGGGCATTACACATACATGCAATCTGCGCGGAAATGGGCATGATCGGCCAGAATCAGCAGGAAGAAGGCAGTATCATCGCTTACCTGGCTGGCCTTGTCATAATCGGATCCGGTGATTATCCTGTATTACACAAACCTATATATTCCCCCACTGCGTATAGTAGTATCCTCAACGCACACCTGGCCCCGGGACATTTCCGGGCCCTGGTGATGTGGTTTCGCAGGGATTAAATACGATCCCTGCGTATATTGGAACTCCAAATTTCTCGTAGTGGAGAACCGACTTCTCCGGCAGGTGCCGGTGTTGGTTCTGACGTTGGCATTG
>QZAC01000082.1 GCA_003838065.1 Methanocalculus sp. MSAO_Arc2 | reverse complement strand
ACTTCCTGCCATGGTCTGCCACGCATAATCCGCTCAATTCCTTTTTT
The DNA here is from genome assembly GCA_003838065.1 of Methanocalculus sp. MSAO_Arc2. GTDB lineage: Archaea > Halobacteriota > Methanomicrobia > Methanomicrobiales > Methanocorpusculaceae > Methanocalculus. The sequence continues at coordinate 6,105 of QZAC01000082.1, read as the reverse complement.
TACATATCCAAGCTCGATTTCTGCGTTCAGGACGTATTCGCCTCGTGTTTCACATTTTATCCTGCAGGGCTCTTTGAAAACAGGGTGCACAGGCCCTACCGGAAGTGATACATCTACCGTCTTCTTCATCGTTTGTTTTCCTCGTAATCTTTGAATACCAATGGGGCAAGTGACAGAATGGTGCTGATAATCTCTGTTGGCCTTGGTGGACAGCCTGGTATCTCAGCAGCAATCGGGATATGTTTTGCAACAGGGGGATCAACCAGGGTCTCAGGCCTGTTGAAGACACATCCCGAGATCGGACAGTTTCCAATAGCGACTGCGACCTTGGGTTGTGGTATTTTCTCCCAGAGATGTTTGATCTTGTCTTCCCATTGAGGACTGAATGCACCGGTGATCAACAGGACATCAGCCTCCCGTGGGTTGTTGTGAACATAGATGCCATATTGCTCGATATCATAACGTGGGGAGAGGCAGGCAAGGATCTCGATATCACATCCATTGCAGGATCCAACATTGACGTAACAGACATGGATCGATTTGGACCGGACAAGGTTTTTCACACGCTGAAGAATGCTCATTTCCGGATCAACCCCAGTATCTCTGATTGTGCTTGCTGGATTGCAGTATCCTTATCAGTCCCGCTCTGTATTGTTGCCATGGTCATTTTGATGATATGGTCTCCCTCTTCCTCTGTTATGAGCTGGAGCGCCTGGCTGAAGAGCGGTATCCCAAGAGATCGGGATAATTCATCACCATGCTTCCGTGCGGCATCACAGCGTGCCGGCAGGTTTTCAAGCAGGATCATGTCACAGCGCTCAATCAGTATCTTTCTGGTGAGCTGACGTTTTATACCAAGTATTGTGGCAATCTCTTTGACCACAGCATCATGCCGCCTGCTCTCCAGTATCAGAAGCTTCATTCGTCTGAGGTCCTTTTCATACAGGTATTTGATCATACAAGACCTCCGGCCCTGATCACACCATAGACAGCATACGCCAGTACACAGCACCAGACCAGGATCATCTCTGTTTTCCTGAGCCGTTCTTCATCTCGTACAAAGAGTGTGGATATCAGCACGAGGAGAAGTACGATACCAATAATGGACGCCAGCAGGACGGGGGGGGCAACGGATCCCTCAATGAGAAATATCCCGATATACAACATGATGGCGGCAAGGAGAGAATAGCGTATCAGGCTCATGCAAATACCCCCAGGTAGATGATATAGATTGCAATCAGTCCTGTTGTGAGCGTCTGAACCGTAACAGAATCGTATGGTGAGAGCATCGGTGTTACTGCACAGACAAAGGAAAGTGAGATCATCAATATCAGTATCAACAGGAGCGTAAGTGCAAGTCCGATTGGTCCAATAAAGACCATGACGAATGCATAGAGCAGAACAAACGTCTTCAGTCCCATTGCCAGGTTCATGAGACCGCGCCAGGCCCCAAAGTGTTCGGTCCAGTATCCTGATACGATCTCTTTTGCCTCAACAATAGAAAACGGGCCAAAGTGGACTTTTGAGAGGATCACGATATAGAGTGCGATTGCTGCTGGAAATGCTGATAGAATGAGCGGACCGTTTGCTGCCTGGAATGCCTGGATATCCCTGAGCATGAGGGATCCGGTGACCAGGTAGATGAGGGCGACGCTTGAGAGGAGCGGAAGTTCTGATGCTGCAGAGACAACAGATCTGATCGCTCCAAACTTGGTATATGGGGATCCAGAGGCAAGACCAACTCCATGCTCGACGATCTTATGGAGGACATAGAGGGCAAAGAGAAGGAGCAGGGTCTCTTGCGTTATGATGATCATGAGCGCAGCAGACCAGAGGCCGATTAAGATTGCAACGACGCCTACAAATACACCCAGGCTTGACGTCTTTGGGATCCAGGTCTCTTTATACAGAAACTTCAGTGTATGCAGGATCTCCTGCCAGATGGGTGGCCCCGGCCTCCCCTGCACCCGGGCAATTACCTTCCGGTGGATACCATGGAGGAGAAGGCCCGCAAACATTGCAGAGAGGATGTATTCGATCATATCAGTACCCCATGAATGGAATGTCGCCGTCTGTTATGTCCGCTGCGAGGAGGAGTCCGACCGGGATGAGAAATACCGGGATGAGAAGTATGCTCAGGACTGCTGCTACGGGGATCTGGATATATCCAAGATATGTACCTGCTGAAACAGCAGCCAGGAGAAGGCCGGATGCGGCGGCAGTCAGTTGTAGATGGCTCCTCTTCATAATCAGATCACCAGTATTATCTCGATTACCCGCAGGAAGAGCAGGAGTGAACTGAAATGGATCATCAGGACAAATGGTGCGCCCTGTGCCCTGATGATCTCAGCTTTTCCGATATACAGCGGTGCGATACCCTCTCCCATGACGCCAAGGACAAGGAGAGCCTTTGCAACAAGTGGGACAAGCCCCGCACCTGCAAGCGTCCAGATCGAGAGCGTTCCCGTTGTTGCAAGGATGATTGCCGCTGACCCAAACAGCGGGACGGTTGCGACCATTGCAACGATTCCATACTGGAAGGCGGCATTGAGGACATGGCGGTTCCTGGCTGATGCGACAATGCCGAGGTTTGTGATCCCGACCATGACAGCAAAGAGGGTGAAATTGAAGACATCACCTGTGACTACTGCGCCAAAGGTTGCAAATCCACAGGCAACAGCCATGAACCGGGTAAACCGCGTGTCACCCGGTTCTATCTCTTTTGCATAATATGCATCCCCGCCAAAGACGATGTTCATCTGTTTTTCCGGGAGCGTGAGCGCCGCGATCAATATAAAAATTGCAACAAAAGCGGCAAGGCTTGCTGTGTAGACACTGAAGTACGGGACAATATCGCCAAACGGAAGTGAAAAGAGTTCTCTTCCTTCAATCTCCAGGTCAAACATCTGAATCACCCCGCATGGTGCCAATGAGGGAGAGTTTTGCTGTTACCTTCACCAGGATGGCGGCACCTGCGATCATCGTCGCAAGGAACCACTGTGAGGGAAAGATTAGAATAATAAAGAACGCTGCAATCCAAGCGACCCATGCATACCCGCTCACGGTTTCGATCAACTCAAATCGCTCTTCACGGCCTTTGCAGATCAGGTAAAAGATCGCTCCTGTTCCCGCTACCGCTCCGCCGGTGAAGCCAGAGAGGATGATCCCATAGATGATGAGGATTCCTGCAATAATTGCCGGTGCACTTTGAAGCACCTCGATATCAAGTACTCGTTCTGGCTGGTTGCGGTGTATGCCCTCTTTTCTCATGTATACCTCGGCAAGTGCCATCAGTTTGGAGATGGTGACGACAAGACCGGGCAAAATCAGCGCCTCGGCCAGATCTGTTCCGACCAGCGCAAGCAGAAAAATGGCCATGATGGCGGCCAGATCGGTGAGGAGGAGACGGTGGAGGTCATCGGTCTCCTGAAGAAAGGATAAGAATGCAACAATGATACAGAGCGCCGCTGCGAACAGTCCGGTGTGGAAGGTCTCAATCATCGTCATCCCTCCTGCGGAAGAGGTATGCGGCGATGGCAAACCCGGCAAAGAGGATTGCAGTTTCAACAACGGTATCAAGGCCACGTGTTGCATAGAGGATCTCATCAATGATTCCTCCTGGATGGGCAACGATTGTTGTTCCCATATATGGAGTCAGGCTGGCGATCAATACTGTAAGCGGGGTTAAATATGCGGTGATATACCCAAGATATGGAGTATTTTGAGGGTATTCTGCCTGGACATCTGTTGTTCCGAAGGGTTCACCACCACGATCATAGGGGTCAAGCGGGCTGTCCCTGTCGATCATTTTTGGGTACAGCCGGTCACCATGGTATTCAAATGAGGGGATGCTTACAATTCCTCCGATAACAACGATGATGACGAGCACTGCATAGACCCGGGAGAGGTTGCTCAGGTTTGAAAAAATTGCTGAGAGCCGTCGTATGATCACTCTGCTGCCTCCTTCTTCTCTATGACCCGGACAAAGACAAACGTGGTGATTGCAGCCACTGCAATAAATGTCAGAAGAGCGATGGTTTCATCAAATGAAAGTAATACAAGGAGGAGGCCAAATGCCGGGAGTTCAAGGTTGATCAGCCGTGTAATGTAGTTTTTCGGACGTGGCCAGGCGGTTGCAAACGTTCCAAAAATGATGAGGCTGAATCCAACGATGAACTCAATATTCATGTACGTGGCCTCCCGAGAAGGAACAGGATGAAGATCGTCGTCACAGGAATAACCAGAGCAACAATGATTGCAACATCCAGGTACCCTCTCATGATAATGAAGGGGATAATGCCTGCAGACAAAATGGAAAGCCCGATCAGTTTATCAAACGGGCTCTTCCAGAAAGCCGTTGACAGCGCACCAAGAAAGATCAGTGCGGTCAGGAGGAGGGGAATGATCGTTTCGATCATGGCTCCCCCCTCCGTGCATACGCACTTGCTATCGCATTGGCCTCAAGGGTTGATCCGATGAAGAAGAGAGCGGCGGCAGCAAGGGTGAGTGGGTGGGGGAGGATCAGGACGATAAAACCTGCTATCCCAAAGCTTGTGACATTGATAAAGGGGAGGCGTGTGAGGGTTTCACGTTCAAAGATTGCCCGGAGAGCTCCATAGAGAGCAATAAGGAGACAGAGCGCCGCTGCTATCAGGTCCTCCACCTCCAGAGGCGGCCGAGAAGGCGGCTTGCATGGGTATGAGAGATACCCTGTATGGTAAGGATGGCAATCACAGTGCCGATGATGAAATCTGCTGCCAGAAATCCTAACTGGAGACACCCGAAAATGACAAATGTGGCAATAACTGCCCCTGTTGTTCCTGCATACCCCCGGTCATGACAGATCCGGTTTCCTACAAAGACAAGGGCCGCAGCTGCGAGTCCTCCCGGGATACCTGCAACGAAGACTCCGCAGGCCGCAAGAAGCGTACCTGCCGATGCATCCGGGGATGAGACGATGTTGCCCATCATCCATCCGCCATTCAGATCACCTCCACGGGCAGCTATCGCAGATCCAATTGCATCTGCTCCACTGACACCTCCTTTTTGTGGAAGCTTCCAGAAGAGATCAATTGATACAAACAGTATCCATGCTATGCTTGCTGCGAGCACAAATCGTCCGATTTCTTCAAGCATTACGCATCCAGACTGACCCACTATATCATCGGGGATATAGTAAAACCTTATGATTCGAACATTGGAGACTTTTTACTTCAGAAGGAAGAGAACCCGATCAATTGGGTACAATCATTTGATAGAATTTAACTATCCTTAATATGTTTCAGGAACATCATTGTATAATATGTCGGTTGCTGGCTCTCCTGACAGGTATGTTGTCCTCACAACCATACTCATTATTATTGCCGCGGCCCTGGCGTTCTGGGAACTCCTTGGTGTCATTATCCTGGCAGGCACCCTGGCAGTTATTCTCCTTCCCCTTCACCGGCGCCTGATCAGGGTCATAAACCCATATATCTCATCTTTTTTAATTGCCGGGCTTGTTGTTCTTATTATAATAACTGTCATCGGGTTTACTTTATCGATCTTTTATTCCCATGCTGATTACGTCTGGTATCTCATTGATACGATACTGACATGGTTAACTGCACTGAGTGCGTCCGGATTGGATCCTGTTGGTGCGAGTGAACTGGATGAATGGATACTGTTGCAGATCGACATGGTGTCGAAATGGGCAACCGGTCTTCTGTACCAGGCTCCAATGATCCTGGTGAAGATAGTGGTCTTTTTGATCGCCTTGATGGCTTTTGTATATAAAGGAGACGATATTTATACAGAGATTGTCGAGTCTCTGCCCGGGCGGTTGTCAGCCGGTGTTAAGGAGATGTCACAGACTGTTGTTGGGACCCTCTGGGCGATTTATGTTGTCCATCTGGCAACTGCACTGATTACATTTCTCCTGGCGTTGCCATTCTTTTATTTTCTTGGATATGATTATGTCGTCTTCTATGCGACACTGGCTGGTTTGTTTCAGCTGGTCCCGATCCTCGGACCTTCTCTCCTGATGATCTTTCTTGGCGTCTACGCCCTCTCAATTGGGGATATCCGGAGTGCCATGTTGATTGCCCTTGTCGGCTATCCCATTGT
>QZAC01000081.1 GCA_003838065.1 Methanocalculus sp. MSAO_Arc2 | reverse complement strand
TCAAGTTCGGCCATCGACTGCTCACGCTTCTGATCAAATTCAGAAACACCCGCGATCTCGTCAACTATCTTTCTCCGTTCCAGATCAGACATCTCCATGATCCTTGCAACATCCCCCTGCATCACGATATTGTACCCCTGGGGTTTGATACCATGGCGTGAGAGATATTCAAGGACGTCGCCCTGCTTGCAGAGGCGGCCGTTGAGATAGTGATACGAATAGTAACCGTTTGCAGTACGTTTGATCCGCCGTGAGATCCGTGTCCCGTCAGAGAAACTGACGGTAACCTCGGCTGCGTTTTTTGAGGAGCTGATATTGATGAGATCGGTCAGCCGTTCGGCACGGAGACCGCGTGCTGACGTGATGCCCAGCGCAAAAAGAATACTGTCGAGGATATTACTCTTCCCCGAACCATTCGGACCGGAAATGACTGTAAATCCTGTTTCTAAGGGGATCTTCGTCTTTCGTGCGAATGATTTGAAGTTATCGATCTCAAGCTGGGTAATATGCAAGGATCGTACTCCTGTGCGATCTCACACTATTTCTTGCGGCGAATCGTTCTGGCAGTCGTATCATCATCGTCCTTCTCATTCTTGCTGATGACCGCACCACTCTTTGGATCAACTTCAGGAGCTTCGTAGATTCTACTTTCAATCTTCCCTTTCTTCATTTGTGTTACAGGTGCATACCCACTGCTTGCCACAATATAATCGTTCTTCACTCTCTTCTCCGGCTTCAGGGTGCCATCCGGCTGCATGATCAGTTCCATGTCGGATGTGTCAACAGGCGGTTCGGCCTCTGGTGCAGGAGATTCCGACGGACGGCCCGCGGCTTTTTGCTCCCGTGCTTGTTTTCCCTCATCCTCGGTGAAGAAGCGCGGGCGGTGACGGCCTATCTTCTGGCCGGATGCCACTCCGGGGATATCGGTATCATGCTCTTCAAGAGTCCGGGCAATTTTTCTTGTGACAGATTTGAGATCCAGGGTCTCATCCATCAGTCCTTTCAGCATCGCCTCGAGTTCACGGACCCTCCGCTCAAGTGCAAGTATCCTCTCGTCCTGTTCATTCGGCCCATCCTGGCCCGGCTCCTTCTCGCGCTTCACCTCATCCATCTCCCGTTCCTTTTCCTCTAGCTCATGTTCAAGAAACTTCATCCGTGCATCCATTTTTGCCCTCTATTCCTCATTTGTTAGATCTGGCTCCCTGATGATAATGGTTTTCCCTCGTGGCATACAAGAAAGGATATTACCTTTTTACCGCCATTTCTATAAATATGTCATTTCTTGAACGCGACGATCCAGACGTCGCCGGTATTATTGAACGAGAACGGCAGAGGCAGGTCTTTGGCCTTGAGTTGATTGCATCTGAGAATGTTGCAAGCCGGGCTGTGATGGAAGCCACCGGATCAATCATGTGCAATAAATATGCCGAGGGATATCCAGGCAAGCGATATTATGGAGGATGCGAATTCCATGACGAAGTTGAAAACCTGGCACGAGAGCGGCTCTGCAGACTCTTCTCTGCAGAACATGGGAATGTTCAGCCCCATTCCGGAAGCCAGGCAAACCAGGCAGTATATTTTGCAACAATCCAGCCTGGTGATGTGATTATGAGCCAGAGCCTCACCCAGGGAGGGCATCTCTCACATGGATCTCCGGTAAACATCAGCGGAAAACTCTACCAGGTACACAGCTACGGAGTCGATTATGAGACTGAGACCCTTGATTATGGAGCAATTGCCGAGCTGGCGCGGCAGGTAAAACCAAAGATGATCGTCTGCGGTGCATCCGCCTACCCGCGGGAGATAGATTTTGCGGCATTTGGTGAGATCGCAGAAGAGGTTGGAGCAGTCTGTATGGCAGATATCGCACACATTGCCGGGCTTGTCGCAGCAGAAGTTCACAACTCGCCAATTGACGTCTGTGACTATACAACAACAACCACCCATAAAACGCTCCGGGGTCCACGCGGCGGAGCAATTCTCTGCAGAAAAGAAGACGGCCCGGCAATTGACCGATCCGTCTTCCCGGGACTGCAGGGAGGGCCACTGATGCATATCATTGCAGCAAAAGCGGTCTGCCTGAAAGAAGCGCTTGAACCATCATTCCGCGAATATGCAAAACAGATCGTCAAAAATGCAGCTGTCCTGGCAGAAACCCTGGCAGACAATAACCTTCGAATATGCTCGGGAGGAACCGACAACCACCTCGTTCTCCTCGACCTCTCAGACCATGGAATCACTGGAATTGAAGCAGAAGACGCGCTTGGCATGGCCGGGATCACAGTAAATAAGAATACGATACCCCGCGAGAAGCGGAGCCCCTTTGTCACCTCGGGTCTGCGGGTCGGCACACCTACCGTTACGTCACGCGGCATGAAAGAAGACGAGATGAAGCTGATCGGCGACTGGATCGGAAAAGTGCTCAATAACATCAAGAACACATCAGTCGCACAATCTGTCAGGGAGGAGGTCATCGAGCTCGCTGGCAGATATCCACTCTACCCTGATGCATCATGATCCTTGATGGCAAAAAGACCTCGGAAAAGCGACTTGAGATCCTGCGGGAGAAGATTGAGGATTCAGGACTCTATCCCCGGCTGGCAACGATCCTGGTTGGATCTGATCCGGCAAGTGAACTGTATATCCGGATGAAGCACAAGGCATGTGAACGGGTCGGGATCGGATCTATCAACATTGATCTTCCTGATGATGCCGGGACACGGGATGTACTTGATGCAGTACATATGCTGAATGGAGACGGCCAGATCAGCGGTATCCTGGTTCAGCTCCCGCTCCCGGAACAGGTCGACACCCATGCCGTTGTCGAAGCAGTCGACCCGACAAAGGATGTCGATGGATTCCACCCGATAAACCTCGGGCGACTGTTTTCAGGGGCCCCGGTCTTTGCCCCCTGTACCCCGCTTGGCGTGATGAATCTCCTTTCAGAATATGACATCGATCCGGCCGGAAAGAATGCGGTTGTCATCGGGCGCAGCATTGAGGTCGGCCGACCGATGGCTGCCCTCCTGACAAACGCCGATGCCACCGTCACCCTCGCTCATTCAAAGACCATTGATCTCCATTCGATCACCTCATCTGCTGAAATCCTGGTATCCGCAGTCGGCCGCCCACGGTTTCTCACATCCGAATATGTCGGATGGGGCACTGTTGTCATCGATATCGGGACAAATTATGATGAAGATGGGAACCTCTGTGGTGATGTTGATTTTGCGATGATCGAGCCGAAGGCACTGGCGATCACCCCGGTCCCGGGTGGCGTTGGACCCATGACAATCGCCACATTGATGGAGAACACCTTTGCCGCGGAAACATTGAGGGTATGCGGGCCGTTAGGATAGGAGATATTGGGGTCGGGGGGGATAATCCGGTCCGGCTGATGGGTGTCATCAATAACAGCCCTGAATCTTTTTTTAAAGGATCATTTGTCCCTCCCGGTAGCGTGCTGGATGCTGCCAGCCGGATGATTGACGCTGGAGCCGAGATCATCGATGTCGGTGCACGGAGCACGGCTCCGGGGAGCATGCAGATACCGGTTTCAGAGGAGTGCGAGCGGCTGAAGCAGACGCTTGAAGAGCTGGTGGGATCCGGGATCCCGGTCTCTGTTGATACCATGCATCCAGATGCACTCTCCGTTGCCCTCAGGTACGATATCGATGCAATTAACGATATCCACGGCCTTTCAGATCCGCACTATGCCGACATTGCAGCAGATTCCGGACTTCCTGTCATTACAATGGCAGCGGTGGAAAAACCCGGGGATGCAAGCGGTACAGTCGAGACGCTCGCTGCTCTCGCCCTCGTCCTTGACCGGGCCGTTCGACACGGAATTGATGAGCTTATCCTGGACCCGGGTATTGGCCGATGGGTTCAGACCAGGAGTGTTCAGGATGACTGGGATCTCTGCGGCCGTTTCTCCGAGTTCTCGATCTTTGAAAGACCACTTCTCTGTGCAATCTCCCGGAAGAGCTTTATCGGGGACCTCCTTGGAAAACCTGCAGAAGAGAGGCTTGCTGGAAGCCTCGCGGTTACTGCACTCCTGATAGCAGCAGGTGCGGACATGATCAGGACCCATGACATCCCGGAAACAAAGGATGTGATCACCGTTTCAGCTGAGCTGCTTCAGAGGAGGGCGTGAAATATGTCCCTCTCACTGTTCGCATGCAAAACCGGGCTCATCAGGCCCGGCACCGATATCACTGATCTGATCATCCGTTCAGTACCAAAGAGCGAAGCAGGCGAACTCATGGACGGCGATTGTATCGTGATCGCAGAATCTGCACTTGCAACCGCAGAAGGGCAGGTGGTCTGCCTGGCAGATATCACCCCATCAGATCGGGCGGTGCAGTATGCAGAACGCTACAGCATGGATCCGCGGATTGCAGAAGTGGTCATCTCTGAATCTGATGAGATCATTGGTGGTATACCCGGATTTCTTCTCTGCATCAAGGATAAAACACTCCTCCCAAACGCGGGAGTGGATGGATCAAACGCACCTGATGGAACCATCATACCGCTGCCAGAAGACCCTGACGCATCGGCTTCTCAAATCCGCCAGGAAATCCATGATCGAACCGGAAAACGGGTTGCGGTACTGATCATCGATTCGCGGACGAGTGCAATGCGGCTTGGGGTCTCTGGTGTTGCCATCGGGTGCTCAGGCATGGATGCGGTGAGCGACTGCCGGGGACAGCGGGATCTCTTCGGCAGAACCCTTGAAGTAACCAGGCGTGCGATCGGGGACTGTATCGCATCTGCGGCTGAACTCCTGATGGGAGAGGCAGACGAAGGTATACCGGTTGTGATCGTACGTGGCCTCACCGTCTTGATCGGAGAGGGAGAAGGCATAGAGTCGATAGCACCTGATGAATGCCTCTTTATGGGTGCGATGAAGAAGAGAGGCTAGGACATCTGCCCATCCCCTCTTGTAACACCGACCCGCCCTTTCTCTTCTGCAACAGAAAATCCAAGCGACTCAAGAAATGCCCTGCTCTTCCCCTGCCCATGGATTAACACCTCGGCAAGATCTTCTTTCTCATCAATATCGGTTGAGAGCCTGAACGAGTCGATCACCTGAATTGAGAACCCACACTCCTCCCCCATCACGAGGTGCTTTCTGAAACTGGACCCATAGTATCGTGCCCGAAAGCATCCTGGTTGTTTCAGAAAGATCACATTTGTACCACCGCCGCGGCCAGGGACAATTGCCATATCTGCTTCTGTCCCAAGCACCGCCCGGAGAGCACTATCGTTTACCAGCGGGAGATCAGCCATGATGATCAGAGCCGGACAGTGGAACTGCGGGATCGCCCAGTTAATTGCTTCATTGAGACCTTCTTTCCGTACAGCAACACGCGCACCCGGACAGGAATACGGGGACGTGGTGAGAAGGGTTGCAGAACAACCGGTCCGGTTCACGGCCGCGATGACATCCTCAAGCATTGCGCCGGCAAACGCTTCACGTTCCTCCTGGCTCATCACACAGGAGAGCCGCGTTTTCGGGTTCTGCGGCTTGAAGGGGATCAGGGCATGGAAGTACATCAGTATGGGATGCGCGATTGACCGATTAATAAGGATCGATTCGTTGTATTATTCCCATGTATGGAGATACCCTTTCGGCGGGAGAGGGAATCCACCCGATAGAATGGTTTTCTCTTCTGTTACCACCCCGATTACGGTTGCATCCACCCCTGCAACCGGGAAGCAATCAGGTGGTATGGTGGCCAGGAGTTCAAAGTCGCCGCCGCCAAAGAGGAAGAGTTCCTCTGCTTTTACCCTCTGGATGCCGGTGATGAGCGGGAATAGATCCGGGTCAAGAGAAAAACCCACACCAGACGCTCTTCCAAGATCGGACAGAGAGAGGGCGATCCCGTCTGAGAGATCAATCATCGCAGAGGCACCCCCTTCAGAAAACGCAATCCCTTCAGGTACCCGCGGGACCGGGGTCACCAGATGCTTCCAGAACCGGGGGTCTCCCCGCAACCCTGCTTCTGCCCGGCCCGGCATACCGGTAATGCAGACCAGATCTCCTGGAACCGCCCCTGATCTCCTGAGGATCCGGTCTTTCCCCACAAACCCAATCCCGGTTGTAACAATGGTCAGTTCGGTGTGATGATCAATATCTCCTCCAGCCAGACGTGCCCCAACAGATCTGCAGCAGGCAACGGCACCCCTGGTGATTTCGACAAGACGATCTGGCCTGTCCAGGCCAACAGCGATCAGGAGATCCGCCGGATATGCCCCCATCGAGGCTATATCTGAAAGAGTCACGGCTGCCGACATCCAGCCGATCTCATAATCGGTTATGGGAGCGGGAAAATCGGTTGTCTCATGGAGCATATCAGTCGACGCCACCAGAAACTGATCTCCAATATCACGAACAGAGCAGTCGTCACTGGTCTCTGTATCCACAAGGATGCCCCGGATCAGATCCAGCATCGCACGGTCATCCACCTTTTCTCACCTCCCGCTCCCGCATCGATCGGTAGTTGCGGAAGAGGTCCTCGATCGATTCTGCCTTCTTCTCCCATTCATACTGATCCTGTTCATCACGCCACCGCGCATGCTTCTCTTCAAGAGCACCCTGCAGGCAGGCTCCAATAGACCCCCGGAGACGCACCCCAAGCCCCTCTGCGGGAAGAAGAGGGATACGTGCCTCACGGAATGCCGAAACGAGATCAGGAGTGCGGTATGACTCGTCTGGAACAATCACACCAGCGATCGTGAGGTCTGCCAGTTCCCGAACCGCGTTCATCCCCCAACCATCGGTTCTCCTGAGATATATCCAGTCGCCATCGCCTGCACCCATTTCCGAACTGAGCCTCCTGATTGCATCACGTGTTAAGGCATCGAGCACCTTCAGGGGGACAAGGTCTTCATCATGTTTCAGATCGGCATACGTCTTCAGTCGTTCAAGCTGTTTTTTCAGAGCTTTATTCCGCCGCTCTTCTCTTCTCAGATGCCGTTTCTGGTTGGCGATGATCCCCTCGAGCCTGGAGACCTCTTTTTCTTTCCGTATCTTTTCTTTCTTCTTTGACCGTTCATCCTGTATGAGGCGTCGCATTCGGGATATTTCCCGATCCTTTTCCTGCACCTCCGTATACAATTCTGAGACAAGCGTTCGAAGCTTTCTGATCATCTCCTCCTGTTCGCGGGGGCGTTGGGCTTTCTTTAATACGGCATCTTCTGGTGCCTCTTCAGGTTCACGGTCCTCTTCTGGCAGGTCTATCTGTGAGATGTCGCTTAATGCCTGTTCAAGAGACCTGCCCCTGACCACTCGGGCACGGATCTCGTCGAGGGCGACACCCGGTGGGACTCGTTTTGAAAGGCTGGCAAACTTGTTCTTATAATGCCGGTAGGCAACCATTGCCGCGGCATATGCATCCCGTTCATGATCGTTATTGTACCTGATCCCATTGGCGAGTTCGTACTTTTCCGGGACCGCGAGATCGTTTTTCGGGATGAACGGAACTGCATTAAAGGACCTTCGGATCTTCTCAACGGTGCCGGGCATCTCTTTTTTATCAGATGCGATAATGAGCGGGCGGCCGTATGCTGTGATGTTGGCAATAGCATCTGAGATTGAGGTGACACGCGAGCTTGAAAGGTGAACCAGTTCCCCATCCAGGTCAAGCAGTGCAATTGCCATCGTTGTGCCGGGATCGATCCCGACGATGAGGTAACGCGGTTTTTGTGTCTGTGGGACAAATTGTATCCGGTCAAGCCGCTGCTGTGTGACGGTGACCTGGACATCGGTTCCACGGTGGTTTCTGATCGGCAGAGCCGATCTGGGTGCATTCACATAAAAAATGACACGCGAATTGCCACCATATGCCCTGAACTCTTTTTTGTCATATTGCAGGCCAGAATCGACCAGGATCATCTCGATCTCGCGGCCACGCGCCCTGACGGCACCGTGAATCTTCCGGGTGTACCGGTTCTGGCTCCATCCACCTTTTCCAGGAGACCGTCTCCGGGATACGGTGATCAGACAGGAGTCGGCAAATGCCACGACCCTGCACCCTGCCCCGAGTGCTGCAACCCGTGCAGAGGTCCGGGCCTCGGCAAAGGGATCAAAGCGGTTGAAGGTGAGATTATACCGGCCAGCAACCTGTGCCAGGCTATAACGTTGATCCCCTCCGCCAGTCACGCAGACAAGATCGGTTTTGGGCGGGAGCGACTGGAGAAAAGAGTAGAGTTCTTTTGTATCGGCTGCCACCTCCTGGAGGCTGTCGACTGCCAGGATCTCCGGCTCTTCAGACCCAAGGAGACGGAGAAGGCGGAAAAGCGAGACCTCGGTCTCAGAGATGATTTCATCGTCAACGATCCGGCAGAGGGCAAAAGAGGGGCGTTTTGTCTGGGACCTGACCGATCCCCTGACAATATCGATACCGTAGACACGCATGGCAATCACCCTAGAACAACAGAGAGAGCGTCCTGAAGGGTGAGGGACATACGGTACTTTCTGTTAAAGAATGAGACGATAGTCCCGAGATCGCGCCCGAGCAGTTCATCGGCATTGGGATGGGAGAGCTCGACCCATTGGGGCCAGTCGATGATCCAGCAGTGGTCTTCATTTACCATCACATTGTATTCGGAGAGATCAGCATGGATAATCCCAAGCCGATAGGTCTTTCTCACCTCCTCGATCAGCTCTTCGTATACCGTATTGGGATCGTCTACTGTGCACTGGTTCAGGTTCACCCCGGGGACATGCGACATCGCTACGGTATGGCGGCTCCGGTCTATCGGGACCGGGACCCGCACCCTTCCGGTGAGGCGGCGGAGTGCATCATATTCAGATTCAGCAGAGAGCGCTGATGCCATGACCCAGGGGCAATGGCCTGCTGCAGGCATATACTCCCGTTTCACCCGGACCGACTGGAACGACTGCTGGCCGACACGATGGAACTTGAGCACGATCACGCCAAGCCCGAGCGCTTCATAGACTTCTGATTCTTTCCCAACTCCGATGAGCGTTCCAAGTGCCGATACCGTGCCGCGGCCTGAGAGGGTATGAAGCGCCAGGCAGTCATATCCGGTAAAGAGGAGGGCATAGCCCTGGTAGGGAACTTTTTCGTATCTGATCAGGTCCTTTTGCATCAGGTTGCCGAGACGGTATTCAAGTTCCTTCTTTGAGAGCCGGGTTGACTGGCGGATATCGTCAAAGGGGACCCAGGCGTACCGTTTCATCAGCCGTTCGATCGCATATAGGACCGAGTATTCGTATTTATGAAGATCACGCAGTATGTCAGCCGAAAGTGGCATTGTATGTACTCTTCGGAAAGGGAAGAGAAAAAGTACAGGATCAGGGGGGTTATCTCATGCGATCCCCTGCATACTGCCAGAGGGGGCTTCTGCACTATGGTTGGTCTCATCAGTGCAGCAGAGGATGACAGGCGCCTGCCGGGAGTATGCACGCATCCCGGTACCCTGCAGCAGTTTGGTTTATGCTCCATATCCAGCCACAGTTTACGTCATGCCAGGAAACCGGATCATGGGCTCCCATTCCCGCTGTCATGGGTGTTGTGCTGGTTCCATATGAGATAACCGGGAGAGGAGATTGCGAGCACTTTACTGAAATAGAGCGTATCCGGATCAACAGAAATAATGCGGCCCCACGATTCTGGAGGACTCCATAGTGTCCGAGAGGTTCATCATGACCAATGACCGATATCCATGCATGCCGAAGCGGTGCAGTAAATGCAAAAGAGAAGCGGTTGTCTCCCAGCCGTACTCCGGCCTTGATCTCTGCCCAAAACATTTTGCCATTGACCTTGAGAGGAAAGTCAAGCGGGAGATCCGGCGGCACCGCTGGCTCTCGAAGGAGAAGAGGATCGGGGTTGCCGTGAGCGGGAGTGCCTGCTCCTGCACCCTCCTCCATCTTCTTGCCGCTATCACCCGGGAGAGAAGGGATATCACACTGTTCTGCCTCCACGTCAATGATGGAACCATGGACAAGAGTTCTCTTGTAAAAGAGATCGCTGAGATCGAAGGTGTTGGGCTGGTTATGGGCTGGGCCGGAACGCAGCCAGAAACCAGACAGACAGAGGATATAACAGGCGAGCAGCTGAATAGATGGCGAAGAAACCATATACGCAACTGCCTTATCCGGATGGCAGAACGCGAAAAGATCACGATGGTTGCACTGGGATCGACCCTCGATGATGAAGCAGAATCTATTCTGGCAGGATTTCTCTCCGGTGAGATATCCTGCATACTTGAACCGGACGGCCTCCAAACCATTGGCTCTCAATATCAGGTTTCCTGGATCCGGCCACTGAGGATGGTCCCGCGTGATGAAGGGAACCTCTATGCTGAACAGACGTATCCGGGAACCAGGTTTCCCAGAAGCCATTATGGTGACGCATCCCGCACCGGCCTGGCTGCCCATCCAGAAAGCAGTGGTGACAGCAGAAGAGAGAGGTGCCAGGATCATGATCGAAATGCAATGATCCAGAAGATCCTCTCTGACTATACCTCCCGCCACCCTTCCGCCCTCTATTCGATCGTAAACCTGGGAGAGGCGATCAGGTCAGCATATGAGCACACGGACCAGTACAGGGAAAATTAAGATACTGCATTGCCGTCAAGAGAAGGCAAACAATAACATGCATCAGGGAGAAACGTTTGCCAGAATGCAGTGCGATATCTATTGCGAGAGGGAGCGGATTGAAAACCTCATCAGGCAGACCATCTGGTCTGCCGGCGCAGAGGGCATCGTTGTCGGTGTGTCCGGTGGGATCGATTCTGCAGTTGCTCTCGCACTTTCATGTGGAGCAGTTGGAAAAGAGAGAGTATCTGCTTTTTTTCTTCCGGGAGAGACAACGCCCCCGGGAGACGAAGAGGATGTCCATCTCCTCTGCACCCGGTTTGGGCTCAGGCCATCGACCATTCCTATCACCGGAATCATACAGGCGTACCGCTCAACTGAAGGTTTTGTTGAAGATCCGCAGGCAACCGGCAACCTGATGGCCCGGACCAGGATGGTGCTGCTGTACTACCATGCAAACATGAAGAACTACCTGGTCATGGGCACCTCAAACCGGACCGAGTATCTGATAGGGTACTGCACAAAATGGGGCGATAATGCTGCAGATATCCAGCCGCTCCTCCACCTCTATAAAAACCAGGTCTGTCTCCTTGCTGACATCCTCTCCATTCCCGAGTCTATACAAAGAAAAAAACCTTCTGCAGGCCTCTGGAGAGATCAAACCGATGAAGAGGAGATCGGGATGTCATATACTGAACTTGATTCTGCACTGAGCGCACTTGAAGAAAACGACTGGAAAGCAGAAACCGATCTCGAAGAGCGGGTCCTCTCAATGGTGAGAAAAAGCGCACATAAACGGATTGCCCCACCTAATCTCGCAGGACTGTATCCCAGATCTCCATGAACCGTTCAGGCCGGTTCATTACATCTGCGATCAGCGGGTCGCCAATGAGATCATACAGCGGCTGTTCGCGCACGATTCCAATGCCCGGGTGATCTGCTGCCTCCAGGATCCGGAGATCCGCCACCCGTGTATACAGGGGGTTTTTCTGGAAGAGGCCGTCATCCATCTCGTAATATGCAGCACCCCGGTATGCTTCGAAGAAGGCATATTCGCTTTCGAATGTACTGGATACAATATTTGCCATCACCAGCGGATCAGATCCCGGGTTGATTGTCACATGTCCAAAACCAGGGGGGATCAGTACTTTGTCCCCTGATGATGCCGGGTGGAGGACAACGTCTGTTAAGTCCATTGCCTGGAGGAGAAAATGGCCTCTCCCGGAGAGCACCTCATAGACCTCGGGATAGGGTACGCCGGCCGGGTTCTCTGGATGATGATGTCCTTTGGTTTTGATAAACTCACCACAGACAGATCCTGCAGTGATCATGGTGATATCATAGCGGATACAGGCTTGCTGAAGAACTGCCCGGTCTTTATCTGTCCTGGCCAGGTCGCGGTACATGTAATACAAAGGACCGGTGGCCTCACAGCGGGGATATGCAAGAACCCCGCGCATGTCATCTACCGTCCTGATCTCTGGATCAGGCAGGGTGCCATTCCAGATGTCCATAAATATCACTTTTGTTGTATTGCTATATAATATCCGGCATCGGGCAAAATCGACTGATATTACGAAGAAATCAGAAGTCCGTGATGGGATCCATCAGGTTGCAATCCATCACACCTTTTATTGCAAGGGTCGTGACCGGACGGCCTTCTTCTTTCATTGCGGCAAAGGGGTTTGTTCCCCCGACAGCTGCCACCCCGAGGTACTGGGAGCTGACTGAAACACCGAGAAGGGGAGTGTTTGGCATCCCGACATCCAGTATCCCGGAAAAATGGCTCCCAACACATTCATCAAGAAGTTCTCCAAGCCGTGATTCTGCCTCCATATGACATTCCCTGATATTGCCCAGGATGGTGCCGCTCCCCTCCCGCATCACACGCATGACAGAAGTGAGATCCTGGGCGGCCAGTACCTGGAGGGGATCAAAGGTTGTTGCGTCATAGAGGATAATATGGGTAAATCTGCGTGGATGATTGGCTTCGACTTCGATGACACCACCGCCGATAGGGTTTGTGGCTATCCCGCGCCTGAGCATGATGCCGTCAAGGGTGATGCTGCAGATGGTGCAGATGCCAATCTTCTCTTCAGGGATAATAAGTTCGTCAATAGACTCGCCAGATTTGAGAAACCGGACCATATTTCCAACCATAATCCCTGCAGAAGATACAGTTTTGAGGGTTTTTATGGCATATTCTTCCTCTTCCTCCGGAATAAGGAAGAGATTGTATACAACGGTCCCCTCGTTCTCAGGCGGGTTGTA
This sequence comes from Methanocalculus sp. MSAO_Arc2, assembly GCA_003838065.1. GTDB lineage: Archaea > Halobacteriota > Methanomicrobia > Methanomicrobiales > Methanocorpusculaceae > Methanocalculus. The sequence continues at coordinate 6,478 of QZAC01000081.1, read as the reverse complement.
GGTTACCTGCATGGAATATTCGACGATCTGGTTATGGATAAATTTGAGAGGAGGATCCATACCATACCTTCTGGAGCCTTCCGAATAAAACCCCTTCGTATTACCAACAAGAATCGAAATGTTGTTCTATTCAAGGACACCTGTATGGGTATGGATAATTCAATTAGGAGACGTGCCATCCGTGAGATCCGTATGATCCTCGAAACGGCAGGGTACGATGTCGAAGAAGAGGGTGATCCCTTCGATCTCTCCGCGCTTTTAGGCAAAGAGTGCATTCTTGCCCTGTGCACAGATGATCCCGATCTTGCCCGGCACTTTGATCAAAAGCCTTTCATCCTGGAGGAGGAAGGAGAGAAAATACGATGTAAAAAACTCATTCTGACCCAAAACAGATCGATATCACCTGATGAGGGAATACTCTGGAACCTTGCTGATCTTGGAAGATATGCAGGTGAAGCTTCGGTTGCCCGGATTACAGGGGAGCGGTATTCAATCCAGTGGACACAACCAGGAAAACAAGAGCAAAACCAGGTACGACAGAAACCAATACCCGGGCATATCTCCTGTCTTCCCGTTCATATAAGCAAAAAGGATGCCATCAGCATCTCCGGGGAGAAAGGGGAGGCGCGTCTCAGGTTAATTCCGCACTGGGCATACCGGTATACCTGCGCGGGCCATGCATCATATAAGGGAAAACATATCAACTTTGATGCTGCCCGGACAGGCGCGATTAGTGCCATCAATGGTCTTCCCCAGGATATTGATCCGGATGAAGCAACAGAGAGCGAGATCCTGCCAGATGCTGAACTTGTCAGGCCGTCGATCGCTGCAAAAGAGGCAGAAGAGATGATTATTACATCTATCATCAGTTCCCTCGCCAAGAGGGTCAGGATCAAGACTGAGAGCGGAGATGCAATCTTTTCTGAAGAGAAGACATTCAAGCCGTCCCGCGAACAGATAGAACGGACAATCTGGCTGCTGTATGTCCCGGTCTGGCAGGTCCGTGGGAGGCATATCGTCGAGGTGAATGCAACAACCGGAGAAATCCTTTCTGAGCCGATGGACGAAGGGGTCGAACTCCTGTAGGATGGATATACTATGATGCTGGTGCTTGGAGGCGGGCCCGCCGGACGGTTGGCGTCAATCAGGGCTGCAGATGCCGGGGAACAGGTGGTTTTGATTGAAAAGAGGAGTCTTGGAGGGCAGTGTCTTCATGATGGCTGCATGCAGGTCTGCGGCTTCAATGATATTGCCCGGATGATCCAGTCGGCACGGGTTGCAGAGCGATCCGGTGCCACCCATGGTGTACCTGAAGTTGATTTTCCCGGTATGCTTGCCGGAGTTGCTGCGATTCAGATGGATATTGCCGCCATCCTTGAACAGGAGACCAGGAGTGCGGGTGTAGAGATCATCTATGGCGCAGAAGGCAGAATTGAAGATGGGGAGGCAATCGTCGGCGGGAATGCCATGAATGCTGATACCATCATCATTGCAACCGGTTCAAGGCCGCATATTCCTGATATACCCGGAATAGGGCTTCCCGGCATCTTCACACCCCACACCCTCAGAAATATGCAGAATCTTCCAGAGAGGATCGGTATTATCGGAGGTGGTATTATGGCTGCGGAATTTGCCTATATCTTCTCATCCCTCGGATCAGAGACCCATATCTTCAGCAGAAGCGATTTCCTCCACCAGATCCCACACCGCCTGGCAAAGGAGGCGCGACGGGACCTTGGGTCTGTTACCATCCATGAGCATTCGGGGGTGTCTGAAATCATTGGCAGGGACAGGGTGACCGGCATATGCGCAGACGGAGCCACAATTGATCTCGACTGCGTCCTGATCGCAGCAGGCCTCATCCCAAACAGCGGCATGGTCACAGGGGTCGAAAAAGGATACAATGGCACAATCCTTGTAAATAACCGGTTTGAAACGAGTGTCCCGGGCATCTTTGCCTGCGGAGATGTCATCGGAGAACCCTGCCTTACCCCGGTCGCGCGGCTACAGGGTATCGCAGCGGCCGATGCGGCCCTTGGTCGTGATGTTTCTGTTGATCTCGCCTGCCTCCCCCGTTCAATGAGCCTTGGATACGAGTATACATGGTGTGATGAGTGCGAAGAGGACGGGGTCACGCTCACCATGCCCGGGCCGGCCGGACCCGGCACCTTCTGGTCGGTTGCGGACCGGAGGACCGGCATTTCGTCTCTTACCGTAAACGGTGATTCCGGACGTATCCTTGAGTTTGCCCAGGCATCACCTGCAGCAGGCGTGATGGGAATGTACATGGGCTACCTGGCAAAGAAGGGCGAGAGCATCCACAACATGGCCTCGATCTTTGAGGTGCACCCGACGTCAGACGGGATGTATACAGCCATCAAATATACCGATGCCCGCCTTTCAAAACATAAAACCACGATATCTTCTCAGGACCGGTAGGACTCAAGCTTCTTTGGAAGGACAAGGGATGCATAGAGCCGTTCAAAATAGCGATCCGTCATGCCTGCGATAAAGTCCCGAACTGCCCCGGCAGGAGTGATGGAATGCCGGTACGTTGAAGAGAGCCAGGGTGCATCAAGATAGTCGGTATATATTTTCGAATCGGTTCTCTCTTTTTCCAGGTCTTTTTTAAGTGCTGAAAAGACGGCATCAAACATTCTGCTGATGATTTCATCCTGTCCACGCGTCTTTTGATGGTTGTAGATATGGGTGTAGTTGAAGTGTTTCAGATTGATTAATGCAGATCCGATCTCATCTGAAAAACCGATTCTGCAGTCGCCATCTGTTTGGCTTGATGCCATCAGGTCAAGGGTGAGCCGGTTGATGATCTCCCCCTCATCATCTCCAAGGACAGACCTGATCTCTTCAGGTACATCCTGAAAGCCACTGATCAACCCGACCTCAGATGCATCCCGGAGATCCCGGGCTATATAGGCGATGGTATCGGAGAACCGGACAACACACCCTTCAGGAGTTGAAGGGACCTCTTCTCTCCCCCCGGCCGCCAGACTGCATTTCTCTTCAAATGCAGCAAAACCATCCTTCCGGGGCATAGGTTTTGGGGAGAGGGAGGTTGCATCTGATTCACCGTCATGGCAGAGAATACCATCCAGCACCTGGAGGGTGAGGTCGAGGCCTTCAATCTCATCAAGGAACCGGACACCCTGGATATTGTGTTTGAAGGTGCCTATCCCTTCATTCTCGCAGATGCGGGAGAGGCATTTCTCCCCGAAATGGCCAAAGGGGATATGGCCGATGTCATGGCCAAGTGCGATCGCCTCGATAAGGTCTTCGTTTAAACGGAGGGATCTCCCGATTGTTCTTGAAATCTTTGAGACAAGCTGGACATGAAGGACACGGTGGGTGATATGATCATTTTCTACAAGCGAGAAGACCTGTGTCTTGTCGATATAGCGTGCATATGCCCGGGAATGGAGGATGCGGTCAGCATCCCGGGAGTAGGGGGTCCTGATATCCTCACGCTTATTCCAGTGTTTCCGGATTGCATCGCCGCTCTTTGTTGCTGCACCCGAGTAGAGCGCCTCACGTTCGCGCAAATATGCTTTTGTTTCTGCCTGGAGGTCTGCCGGGATCATAGGTTACAGAAGAGATTGTCAGGAGGGATAATCAGAGTGACGGATTGAGATGAGGTGAGGGTTTTCGGTGTGGTCATCGATTGCAATCAGGGGAGAATGTGCGAGACATTCCTGGTGCGGGGCACCCGGGGTCATGGTTTCTTCCGTGCGTTTGCACGGACCGTGTCTGCTCCTTCTGCAGATACAACACGCAGCAGGTATGTACCGAAGCAGGGTTTGGTATAGGGTAAGATCACCGTGTCTTCGCCTTCAATGGCAAGTGCAATCGGCGGGACCCCGATCATTCGTTTATCAAAGAGCAGAAATCCAGGATCAACATAATAGATGTCGGTGAAGTGTTTTTCAATGTATGTGCGGCACTCTTTAAACGATGTATATTCCAGGATCACCTCATATCCCAGATTCTGAACACAGGTCATCTGTTCACCCCGTGGTTCATATAGAGAGTTAGATCAATCATCATCATCCAATCACCATGTTCACTGGCAGTCCGGACTTCGTCAACCATTCGATCATCCCTCATCTTGTCTGATCAGGAGAAGAACCATATCATTCTGAGGGTTTCCGTACCTGATATCACCTCGCCCATCCCATCGCCAGATCGAGTTTTCGCCTGATTTTTCCCGGGTTATGGACAGCGGGATCAACAACCAGTTCGCTCAAAGCCACGGGATCAGCTGCATGATGATCGGCGAAGATATCTGCGAGCTCGGCAGCCAGGGTATCTGCATCCCTGCCAAAGACACAGGCAACAACCCTTCCTGAGAGGAGGAACCTGATGGTGGATGCATAGGAGATCCCGGCGTCGCTATGCACAAAGACGATTGCAAGACCTGGTATGCGACCGCCCGATGAGAGCTCATCGATACACCGCTCAAGTTCCACCAGTTCCCGTATGTATACCTTCTTTGGATCGGACACCCGCAGCAGGTTCAGCACAGCCGGATTTCCTGTGATGGTGAGGCGCCACCCATCATCATTGAGCCGGTCTGCCGTGTACAGGGAAAGTGCCTGCTGGACCGGCACTTCCGGGCACCCAAGGACGATCAGCGCTTCTTCTGGTTTTTCTTCCCTCATACGCAACCTCGATACAGCACCCTGGCTGAGCATAACCGATGGAAATCTGTCCGGCGTGCTGGATGACATATCGTAGAACTGCCTTGGTTCTCATATCGGATAAACAATGCTGATCACGGGAGGGGGTAAACACGTATTGCCAGCCATCAACCGGTCAGAATAACTTACATGATCGGCTACAACAGGCTTCTCTAGCCTTCCGTCCTCTCAGATAGCATCCTGAGCGCCTCCCAGGCGGCATCCTGGACAGCGTCTTTTCTGTCTTCCAGCAGGGGCCGGATCAGCTCGCATACAGAAGGATCCCCAATCTTTCCAAGCGCTTCTGCGGCTGCAGCACGCACCTCGGGCCGTTCATCATCAAGAAGGACACAGAGGGAAGGTATTGCACGGGGATCCATAATCTCGCCGAGTGCATGGGCAACCCCGCGGCGGACCCAGCGGTCGGCATCCTGGAGGCATCCGATGAGCGGCTCGACCGCGGCCGGATCCCGGAGGGCGCCAAGGGATCGGATCACCACATACACAACATCGTCTTCAGGATCCAAAAGAGACCTGATCAGGGCAGCCACTGCCCCCTGATGATGTATCTTTCCAAGTTCTGTTGCCGCCTTGACCCGGTAGGGAATGCTCACATGGTTCAGCTGTTCAATGAGGATGTCTATGTTTCTTCCCTCCCGCAGCACCTTCCGCTGCCGGACCTCCATCTCGTCTTCTTCTCGTAAATCCATCCGGATGCCCTCCTGCTGGTTGAAATGATTCTTCCGGGACAACCAGCGTGTGACCTGGTATCAAAATCCCTTCTTCCCCCCATATCACGTAAAGGTATGCCTTCAGGCGGCTGCAGCCCCGAACAGGCGCATGATCACTATTCCGCCGGGTATATCGCACCGCTCTTACCGCCTGACTCTGAACCCATGCTACCGGATGGAGATCCCCGGACATACCACAACCCCGGCAGGAACCCTTGTTTTAAGCTGATGGATGACCAATTTTATATACGACGATGAAGATTGTGCTTCCTGACAGAACAACCCATACCCTTCCCCGGGATCCAGTTGTAATCAGCGATCTCCTCCACAGGTTTGGATGCAAACCGGCAGGCGTGATCGTGCTCAAAAATGGAGTTCTCGTGCCCGAAGATCTCATGGCAGAAGGAGATGATGAGATCAAAGTCATTGCCGTATCCCATGGCGGGTGAATGGACATGGCAGGATTGAATCCTTCACAGGAGACATCAGAAGATCTGAATGCGGATGGTGTGGGGGGTCCAGGAACAGAGAGGGTGGCAAAGAGAGCGGGGGGAACGGAAACCTGTTTCTTCTGCGATCTCCCTCCTGTTGCATTGCTCCGTGATCCCGACCGCCGCCTCTGTGCCGACCATTATATCCGGGACTGTGAAGAGCGGGTCAGGACAGAGCTCTTTGGAGATGCGCAGGCTGGGCAGGGCAGCACAGGACGACTGGGACGTGCAGGTGCATCGGGCGGCCTCATTGCACCGGGAGATCGGATCGCTGTTGGCCTCTCAGGCGGAAAAGACAGTACGGCTCTTTTGATCCTCTTAACCGATATCCTCTCCTCCCGCCGGGATGTAAAGATTGCTGCAGTTACCGTCGACGAAGGTATCAGGGGCTACCGGGAGGAGACGATGCAGGCAGCAGCAGACCTTGTGCAGCGGCTGGGAGTCCCACACACCATTGTTTCGTTTGCTGATCTCTATGGAAGCGACCTTGATTCGCTCCTCGGGGGCCGTGAACGCCAGGCCTGCACCGTCTGCGGAGTGCTGAGGAGACGGGCACTCCTTGAGG
>QZAC01000007.1 GCA_003838065.1 Methanocalculus sp. MSAO_Arc2 | reverse complement strand
ACCGAACAGATACGGGCAGTCTCCTGTGGAGGGAGCGTGGATATGAGGCAATCATACCGTTTGCCGTCAACGATCCAGCCACCATCTGCAAACCGGGCGCTTTCAACATCGGGGCTTGGATCATTGGGAATACTGCATGGGTGATCGTGGGGATGATCACAGATGATCCTTATCTGTGGGGGCTGTTCGGGTTCTATCTGATAACTGCGTTTATCGGGCTTCGTGTGGCTCTCCGGGCGATCTGATTTCTCCGGGGTGACTCTCTCTTTATCTCCTCTTTTCTCTATTTTCTCCTGTGGTTTCTCCTATGGCTTCTCCTAAAGTAGAATCCGGGCCGGTGCGGTGTCTTACGTGCTCTCACGAATGGCAGCACAAAAACATAGCGGCAAAAAAGAAGAAGTGTCCGGTATGCGGTAAATATCGGATAGAATCAATAAAGGGAGGTTCTAATGGCTCAAAATATGATAACAATCATGGATACAATAGTGGCGGGGATCCTGTTCCTGTTGCTGATAGTGTGGATCCTGTTCCTTCCTCCGATCCTCCGGCTGATGTCTCGGTTTCTCCTGTGGATGTGGGATCGGATCCATTATCAGAGACTCCGGCGGGGGGATCCTCTGTGGCCTCTGTGGGGGCGGTTCCGGCGTTAAAAACCTCTGGATCCTTTGGTATGGCCGTTCTTGGTGTGGTCTTTGTTGCCGGGCTGGCTGGGGCTATCTATTCGATCCTGAGGGCTCGATCAGATGAGGAGAAGGAGAAGGAGAGGGCGCGGGCGGTTGCTGCTGCTGCTCCTCCTCGCAGGGTTCCGGGGCCGTTGGGGTGGGCCTGATGTTCGGCGGGATCGATCTCCCTGTAAGGGTGGTTAAGATCATTGAAAGGGCTTATGATGATTCCGGCCTCCGGGCTCGGTTTGCGGAGACTGGCCGGGCCTCGATGGTGATCAACATAGAAGGCTATACCGTAAAAGTGGAGGTGATCGAAGATGGAAGAGTTGAATAAAACCGATATAACGGCGGATCTTGTCATAGGTGGGGATTTCACCGAAGAGGAAGAAGAAACGGCTTCTGGTGGCGCTGAGATGGGGGATCATCCGCTTTTAGCGCTGATCGATATTGGGATCAAAACTTCCGAAGGATACCTTAAGGGCGAAGGGTTGCCGGGGCCTAATACGGCTCTTTATGATGGCTTTTCGCGGCCGTTCCTGAATACGGCGCTCTGGCACTATATGCCGGATGGAGAGATCCCGGATGATCCACGGATCGCTCTGGCTCTGGGTGTCGGTGGGCTGGCTTTGGCCTTTACTCCTACACTGATCGCGGTAAAAGATCGGGCTGAGAAGGAGAAGAGGAGAGAGAAGGAGAAGGAGAAGGAGAAGGAGAAGGCGCGGGCGGCTGCTGCTCTGGAAGAAGAAGAGCATAGAGAGATCGGGCCTCTTCCTACTTGGGCGGCTCGTCTGGATGGTATGAGCGTGCCGGGGATTAAGGGGGACATGGGGAGAAAGGATCCTTCCCATACCCGTAGAGTCGATAACGGTAGCTCCCCTTATTCCCACATCCAGAAAACCTTCCAGGATATCATTTAGATTTT
>QZAC01000080.1 GCA_003838065.1 Methanocalculus sp. MSAO_Arc2 | reverse complement strand
GGGTGATCCGGTCATCCGCCTGGGAATGAAGGATCTTCTCCGCACCGATCGCACAGGCATGATAGACCTCCAGGATCTTTTTCCCGTCGTCACTCAGCTCGACTTCAATGTCGTCACAGAGCGTCCCGCAGAAGGGGCAGATTACATCTGATACGATATTTGCCATACTGTACCTCTTTATGGTAGTCCGCATGCCTTGCGGACGAGTTCCTGTGAATCCAGGACAGTCTCGTTGATTGCCACCTCAACTTCGATTGGCACGCCTTTGAAGCTCGGCATGCCGGTTGAATGGGTTTTCGGGTTAACGACTGAGTTTGCCCAGGGTCCCATCGGAATATAGGCGAGGCCAGGGTGTGGACCCTGGGTTGCCTCGACGGCCTTCACAATGACACTCCCGTATGGGCTGGTAACGCGGACGTTGGTGTTCTTCCAGACCTTTAGCTTTTTCATGTCTACCGGGTCCATCTCGATGATGCCAGCTGCCTGTGTATAGGCTTTCTTCTCTTTGCCGCCCTCCATCGAAACACCCTGCTGAATGGTTCGTCCGGTGATCAGGTTAAGTGAAATCTTTGTCACTCTCACACACCATCCTGTTACTGCTGAAACTCCTTGAGCGGGCTTGGTCCGAGACTCTTGATGGTCTTCTCCACGTCCTCAACAACTGTTGCCCATTTTGCACCTTCAGATGCCGAGACGAAAGTCATTCTGAGACGCTTGTCTTCAAGCCCCATATTCTTCAGGACGCTCTTCATCAAAAACATCCTCTTTGCTGATTTGTAGTTGCCTTCAAGGTAATGGCAGTCCCCGAAATGGCATCCTGAAACAAGAACACCGTCGGCTCCGTCTACAAACGCCTTCATGATGAAGAGGGTATCAAGACGGCCGGTGCACATGATCCTGATTGCCCGGATGGCCGGTGGATACTGTGTCCGTGCACTTCCTGCGAGATCTGCACCAGCATAAGAACACCAGTTGCAGATGATCCCGAGGATCCTGGGTTTCCATTCATCAGCCATCACTGTTCACCTCCAAGGAGGAAGGCATCAATCTGAGCAATAATCTGCGGTGTGGAGAAATGCTGCATCCAGATGGCGCCACCGGGACAGAATCCGCCGCAGGTGCCGCATCCTTTGCATTTTGCCTCGGTAACCTCCATGACAGTCCGACCCTCCTTTTCAACAAGATCGAGTGCTGCATATGGGCAGAGGTCAATGCACATACCACATCCTGCACACTTCTCTTCGTTACAGATGGCGAAGTATGGCTCCAGCTCGACTTCCCCGACATGGATTGGTATTGATGCTGCTGCGGCTGCACCTTCTGCCTGGGCAACGGCATCCGGGATATCCTTTGGTCCCTGGCAGACACCGGCGAGGAAGACGCCTGCTGTGGTTGTTCCGCATGGGTTCAGCTTCGGGTGGGCTTCGTTGAGCCATCCGTCCCCTGAACATGAGACGCCGAAGAGGTTTCTGACATGGTCTGTTTCTTCAGTCGGCTGGACAGCTGAAGCAAGGACGACCAGATCGACCTCGATATTTACCGGCTGGCCAAGGAGCGTATCTTCGGTGATGACATAGAGATTCTTTGTGCCGGGATCTTCTTCGATCTTGGCGACACGGCCACGGATGAACTTGGCACCCTCATCCTGGATACGATAGTAGAACTCCTCGTACATCTTGCCAAACGACCGGATATCCATGTAGAAGAGGTAGGACTGTGCGTCCGGGATCTTCTCGTATATCTGGTGGGCATGCTTCAGGGAGTACATACAGCAGAACCGGCTGCAGTATGGCTTGCCTATCCCGGTGTTGTCCCGTGATCCTGCACAGAGGACAAAACCTATCTTTTTTGGTGTCTCTCCGTCGCTTGGGCGGATCACTTTGCCGCCGGTTGGGCCCGATGCACAGATGAGCCGTTCAAACTCAAGCGATGTGATGACATTGTCATACCGCTTGTATCCCCATTCGGTCTTCTTCTCGATTGGGAAGAGCTCGTATCCGACTGCAAGGACAGCGGTTCCGACCTTGACTTTGATAAATTCGTCCTGCATCTCAAGATCGATTGCCTTCTTATCACCGCATACCTCTTCGCAGAGACCGCACTTTACACAGGAGTCAAAGTCGATGGTGTAGAGAAGGGGCACAACCTGCGGGTGATAGATATAGATCGCCTTTCGTGGGGCCATATCCATCTCGAACGGGTTTGGCTTGATGACCGGGCAGACCGGTTCACAGTCTCCACACCCGTTGCAACCTCCACCGACGAACCCTCGTGCCTCTGCCTGTTCCATGGTGAGGACACCGTTTGCCTTCTTCCGGAGGGTGACATCAAAGTTGCCGATATATCCCTCGACACTTTCGACCTCGGTATAGGTCATCAGCTCGATATTTTCGTGCCTGTCGACATCCACCATCTTGGGTGTCAGGATACATTG
>QZAC01000079.1 GCA_003838065.1 Methanocalculus sp. MSAO_Arc2 | reverse complement strand
TATACGGCGATTCTGGCTTTCGCGGGCCGCTGGTGAGAGCGGCTAAGGTATCGATGACCATCAGGACAAGCGGAGCATCGTCTGCAGGATGAAGGATCGGGTGCTCTCTGGGATCATACCGGTCGAGATACACCCTGCATTCAGTAGCCGTCTCATGCAGGTGGTACTGCCCGTACCGGTAGCTTGCGATTGTGCCTGGGCTTGGGATATTCAGCCGTGATAGCACCCATTTCTCAGAGAGTGGCGCCTGCACCTCGGTTTTCCCCACCACCACTTCCCAGACTTCTTCAGGGAGAGGGGCATGGAGAGCTTCGAGCTACCGCATGCAAACTCTCCAATCGAAAAAAATTTAGATGATCCGGGGCACGAACTCTGTAGCTTCGGTTATGGTCATGGTGCCCGGGTCAACTATGTAAAGCATCACCGCTAGAACGATTAAGAGAACAATAACAATAATCGGCAGGATAATCGCGATAACAGCTCGAAGCGTTGATATCTGATGATATTCCTTTGCCCCCATCACCAGGAGTATAAATCCCCAGATGCCCGCCAGGAGACCAAGTACCGGGATCCAGCCAATCGCACCGGCAGGCGTCTCTGCCAGTGCAAACGCACGCACCGTTGCGGTGAAGTTGCCTGATCCACCGACAATCTTGAGACAGATATGCAGGATCAAGCCCATAACCAGTAGCGCAATTGTACCGCCGATGACAAGACCAATGAGGAAACCGACGGCGGCTGCAATATCAGCCACGGGTGTGAGAAAAGGCATTGGATGCCTTGGCCCGAGAAGAAGGGTAATTCCGGCACTCAGAACCGAATAGATGAAAATGACGATGATGAAGTATATGATCGAATCACCAAGCGACGCAGGGCTGCTCTTCTTAATCGTCTCTTTTGGCGATGTGATCATCCCGATAAAAGTTTCTGTGAATGGAAGTGACATAGATAGATGTCGATTATATCTTATAAAAAATATCCCTGATACGGTGGATACGAAATTCCTGAGTCTGAGCAAAAGATAGGCAGTCAGAGGAGAAGGACACGGATGAAGGGCTGATATACAGATCCACCACAGGAGATGCATTCAGTCTCTCCGATTTCTATTATCTCAGCTTCAACCTCCCCTTCCTCCGGCAACATGAGTTCTTCCTCTTCTATCACCCTCAAAAAATCTTTAATCTCAAGATAGGGCCGGGCTTTGAGTGGAAGGATAAAAAAGTCTTCAAGAACCTCGTTCATCGTCGAATCCCGTGCTATTCGCTCGTCAAAGAAGATGTATACGTCAATTCCAAACTGGTTATGAATGTGTCTGAGATCAGACAGATTAATATGCCCGCCCGGATGAAGACCAAGAGTCGCACACTTCTCTGCCACTGATGCACCATCTATCTGGTTATACTCCCGGCTGGGATCATCGAAAACTTTTGATTTATCCATGGTTAGTCAGTATGGTTCAATGTGGTAAAAAAATAACTCAGAGGATAAACACGATGAGGAAATATGCAAAGAGTAGTAGTGCTATAAAAAATATTCCATTTCCAGGTCCACGAATTCCAACCTCTTCACCAGGATAGCGATTTTTCAGATCAAGGAGAACTACTTCTGCATCTTTTGTTTTAAGAGTTTCAGGTGCATTTTTTTGTACAAATGACCGCATCATGATTTCGCCGGCCATAATCGGATTTCTTGAGAACCAGAACATCTCCTGAGCCAGCCAGGAGATGCGATCATTGATGTGGGTTGCTATTGCAGGAAGCGAAACTGCTGAGAAATAAACCACACCACGGCCAAATGCAGAGTAGAGATCCATAGCATCAGGGAGCGAGTACTTGATTTCCCCGATCCGGGATCGCGCAAGGTAGATGAGGAGAAGGACAACAGTAAATTTCAGGACCACTTCAAACGCATGCCCGAGGCTTAGTGCATCCATTCCTACCGGGTAGGGGAGAAGAACAAAGAGGGCCTGCGGGTAGATTCCAAAGATGATGCAGAGGAGTGCTGTTATCGCCATGGCGATAATCATTGAAAACGACGGATCCCTTGCTATACGATCTGACTTTGTTTCCTTGATGAATGCATAATAATTCAACTTAAGAAATGAGAGGAAGGTGCCGATCGATCCTATCAGGAAGAGTATTTCAAGAATATGAAATCCGCTTTCAGCTGCACCACCAACTATCAATTCTTTACTGATGAACCCATTCAGCCCCGGCACCCCGGCAATCGCAAGAGATGCGATGACACAGGCAGCAAATGTGACCGGCATCTGTCTTCTGAGCCCCCCAAGTTCAGAAAGCCGGTTTTGGCCTGTCTGATAGATGATGGCACCCACGACCATGAAGAGCAGACCTTTGTACAGGATATTGTTAAAGAGATGGGCAATCCCTCCATTGATAGCAAGGGTTGTCCCGATGCCGATGGCAGCGACCATGTAGCCGACCTGGCTGACGATATGGTAGGAGAGGAGCGCTCTCATATCATCCTGGAGAAGGGCAAAGGTGATACCATAGAAGATCATGAACGCACCCAGAGCCATCAAAGCTTCAGTCCCGGGAAGTGTCCGTGCCAGGAGGTATACCGCAGCCTTT
>QZAC01000078.1 GCA_003838065.1 Methanocalculus sp. MSAO_Arc2 | reverse complement strand
TCACCAGGTTCCAGCATTGTACCATGCACCAATACACGTTTTAGACCCGCATCTCTTGCCTCATGGACTGCTCTTTCCATCAGGTACTGTATGGCAGGAGGATGATGCTCAAGGAGAAAATTTGGCCGGAATGCAAGAATATTCAGAGGGAGAGATGTATCAATTCCTGCAATGAACCGTGCGATGGGTGTCACCTCTCCGCTTGTAATTCCGGGAATGAGAAGAAAACGGAATTCCCAGAGCTTTTCCGGTGCATTATTTGCTATATGCGCAGCATTTCGAAGCACCGGCCCTGCCGGGGCACCGGTCAGTGCCCTGTGGACGTCATCATGGTATGCCTTGATGTCAAAAGTGATCGATGTAGCAATATCAAGTACCCTCGCAAGTGATTCTTCTGTCATGAAACCATTGGTATCATAATTAACCTTCATGGGATGGCGCTTTCTTCCTTCGTTTACCACCTCCTCTATATATGGGAGAGAAGGATCTGGTGATCCTCCACTGAAAAAAATGCGATCAGCACCCATTACCCGTGCCCTAAGCGACGTAAGGGCCCGCAGCGATTCTTCTGCAAGGTGTGTAGGATCGACATATCCCCGGATATCTGCACCAGATTGTGGATAGTGGGCAATCTGCCAGTTCTGACAGTTCAAACATCTGAAATTGCAGCCGGCCAGAAATATCGTATAGCTTTGTGGCGGAGCCGGGTGGAGCATGGCTGTGGCGACCTCTGGGTATCCTATCCCGCAGACTCCTCGCTCACCACCCAGTCTGTTGACTCCGCACCGCCACTCACACAGAGTGCAGGACTCCAGTTCATGAAGATAATTGTGTTTATGCACCATACTATAGGTTTCTCATGATCTAAGAGGATATTCAACGTTTCTCTCTTCCACAGTACTTTCGCCTGCAAACACGAAATAGTATGCAGGATGCAACCGGCACCAGTATACAATACTATAATAGAGATCCTTTTCAGTACTGATACAAACGGATTATGACGTATCAAACCGGCAATTCCAAACGTGCATATCTCGCATTCTTCTTCCTTTTAGGAATACCTGCTCTTCTCATGCTGGTGTTTGCACTGACGTTCTCAAAGACGCTTCCTGATGTTCCACCTGCAGGCACGTTCAGCCCAATGCTCTTTGCTGCCCCGTTTCTGCACCTCGATAGTGCCCATCTCATTTCAAACCTTGTCGTCTATCTCTCTCTAGTAACACTCCTGCTGTTGATCGAGGACTGGCTCTCCCGACTTGTCCTCTCTTTTGCCTTTATCGTTCTGATGCTTCCGGTTATCGAGAGTTTTATTGTCGGATTGCTCATTCCATTTCCATTGATAACCATTGGGTTCTCCGGGATAATTACGGCACTGGCAGGCATACTTCTCATCGTTTTTGCCTTCAGGACTGACCGGGTATTCCCACGGCTGTTTATATATGGAATATTTCTGCTCAATGTCGCCCTATCACCAATCCTCTATCACAATTACCCCATAATCCTGCTTCTCCTGATCCCAGCATTCATCCTCATTATACCCACCTGCCTGCGCATTGCTCACACTGTTCTCAGAACGGGAATATCCTCATATCTTGCTACCCTCTTCTTTCCACTTGCGCCCATCAGAAAACAAAACAATATTCTGTTTACCATCCTCTCAGTCTTCCTGGTTTTCCTTCTTGTCTATTGCCTCATTCCCCTCTCTTTCTCTCTACCTGCTGATTTTGTCCGAAATGGCGTCTTCATCAATATTCTCTCGCATTTTCTCGGATATATCACGGGCATAGGAATAGCACTTGTCACGACAGCCATACTCCTGAGAAGATCCAACAGATTTGATAAATATACGGATCTATAATGAATGTGTTTCCTGCGGGGATCAAAGGCCACCTGCCCTGGCGGATATGCGGGGGGGGGAAACTATTTGGTATGCCATGTTGACATAGAGCATGGTAATCAGGCACATCAGATGAAATGATCATGCCATATTGATCCTTTGTATGCGCCGGTATCCTGCCATGATATGCTCATAAATGGCATGTGATAGCGGCACTCTTAAACGATCACTTATCATATGATCAATGAACTATCTGCTCGTTTCGATCCTGGAAAGTGTGTTGATTACACATGCATGGAAGGAGAGAATCCACAATGAAAACGATAATCATCGCTATTGCGCTGCTCATTGGTATGTTTTTGCTCATCAGCCCAGCAACAGCAAATGATGAGATCAAAATCGAATTTACCGGTGATGTGTATGTCGGTGACACGTTCACAATTACTGGCACGACAAATCTCGGCGCAGGCAATGAATTAATTGTTGAAATCATTTCAACAACATTTGAACCTGCTCCAAAGGAGGCACCTGAAGAGTTCGCTGGTACTTCGGGCATTGTAACGGTGAAAGAAAGCGACGAGGACTATAACATCTGGTCATTTGAGGTAGACACTTCACATTGGGCGGCTGATGAGTACATTATCAGGGTTGAATCCGTCAAGGCTGATATCGCCACAACAAAGACGTTCATCCTGGCTGAGAAGCCGCCAGAGCCAACACCAACCCCGACTCCGACTCCAACTCCAACACCCACACCCACCCCGACACCCACGCCGACTCCTGAGCCTGCACCAGGATTTGGTGCAGTCCTTGCACTTGCCGGCCTCTCTGCAATGGTATTTCTCATTTGGTGCAGAAAATAAATCCATTTTTTTTGCCCTGTTCTCCTGGCAACAGGGAGCTCTTTGCTCTTTCTCTTCGTAATACATTGGACGATTTTTTTAGTATTATCTGTTGGGTTCATCCATAGATTGCGATCGTTCCGGCTCCAATAACCATGATGGCTGCTCCAATAATACGCCCCCAGCCGAAGCGCTCCTGAAATAACAGTATTCCAAAGAATACGGAAAAAATAATTGCAAGTCGTTTGATGCTGATCACATAGGGGACGATATTCAACGTGTAGGCAAGATTGATCATGATAATCTCGCATGCAAGCACGACCCCGACAGCAAGATAGGCCATCAGGGGCCTGATGCGGACTTCCTGGTTTGTTCTGATATGCCCTGTGTGACGAACCGTTGCAAGGAACAGAAATGCTGTAGCAAGGAGAAAAAAGACGATCATTGATCCAAAAAATGGATCTGAGTTCTCCACAACCTTTTTATCAAAATTCACCGATATTGAGAAGAGGAATGCAACAACAAGCATCGACTGTATGCCGCGGTCCCGTGATAGGCGGAGAAAGGGCGTCATAAGTGTGGCAATGCGGCCTGCACCGGTATCGAGATGGAGAAGGTATGCACCGGTTGCAACCAGCAGCATCCCGCAGGCTCCCAAAAGTGTCGGCAATTCTCCAAGTATCACAAATGATGTTGCCAGAAGAAAAACAGGGGTGAATGCAAGCATTGGGATGCAGAGGGAGAGGTCGCTTGTGGTAAGTGCCTGGTAGAGGAGGATGGTTGCGATAATGTTGATCAGAACGGTCCCAAAAACTGCCGGAAAGAGATCAGGTCCGAGAGGGGGTGGGCCTATAATCATGGTTGAAGCAAAAAGGAAGAATGATGCGGAGAGAAATGAGAAGCCTGCAAGTACATAAGGATGACGCTCTTGAAGCAGGCTTTTAACCATCCCTGCATAGACGGCCTGGGAGAGAGCACCCCCGAGTGCAAAGAAGAACCAGAGCATAGGCAAATCGAAATAGATCTCTTCATCTGCAGCAATGATAAGATCGCTGGTTCGCCTGGTATACAACGATCTGTTTTGCCGAATTAACCATTTCTTTGTTCTGAACAGTTCCGATGAGGGGGAACATATGATCGTGCTATCAGAAACGATAATGTCCTCGTGTGGCAGAATCAGAAGGAGTTCTTTTCATAAAAAAGGGTAATTTCAAAGCTCCGGGTTATGCATACGCGACAAGCCGGACGCCTATCTTCTTCTCGATATCCTGGATCTGCTGAAGGTCCGCATCAGTCAGTGATGCAATGGGTGCAGGTTTTTCATGAGCAAGCAGAATAACTCCGAGCTCATCTTCCAGTTTTTCGATTTTCGCAACCTGAGCAGGTTCAAGGTGCGCATATCCGGGACAGACCATACAATCACCAATCATAATACTAGTTGCTCGTATAATATTTTTTCTATCAACAGAATATATTGTTTTATAAACATAATATTTACGGTATGAATAAGAGTTCATAATCAACAACAATTATCACGACTGGAGAATGACACGCCTGGTCTTCAGCTCGGGATAGATACCTCTTCTTGCTCTCTGGATGCATTCCATGCTTCCCCCACCGCCTGAGCAACTGCCCGTGCCACGCCGCGATCAATGCATGAGGGGAGGATATATTCCTTTGTTGGATGTTTCACATATGCGGCAATTGCATGAGCGGCTGCAATCTTCATCTCGTCAGTGATGCGTGCCGCACGGACATCCAGTGCACCACGGAAGATTCCGGGGAATGCAAGTACATTATTGATCTGATTATGATAGTCACTCCGCCCGGTCCCAACAATCGCAGCACCTCCGGCCTTTGCCTCCTCCGGAAAAATTTCTGGTACAGGATTAGCCATGGCAAAGACAATTGGGTGCCTGTTCATTGATCGGATCATCTCAGTCGTTACCAGCCCTGGACCGGACACCCCGATGAAGACATCAGCGCCAATAAGTGCTTCAGCGAGCCTTCCCATACGGTTTTCCCTGTTTGTTTCATGGGCGATCAGGTACTTATGATGTATCGAGAGAATATCCCGTCGCCCCCGGTAAAGGATGCCCTGTCGGTCACAGACGATGATATCACGGACAGATATACAGGCGCTATCTGAAACACCAACACATTTGAGGAGGCGGGTAATCGCAGTGCCTGCCGCTCCGGCTCCACTGATAACGACAGTGAGATCTGCCAGACTTATCTTCATCACTCTACAGGCATTAATCAGTGCTGCCAGTACAACAACAGCTGTCCCGTGCTGATCATCATGCATCACAGGAATACCGAGGTCCTGAAGGGATGCCTCGATCGCAAAACACCGTGGTGCAGCGATATCTTCCAGATTGATGCCGCCAAATACTGGTGCGATATTTTTGATATGTGCCACAAGATCGATATCCGACGATGCAAAACAGATAGGAAACGCATCAATACCTGCAAAATCACGAAATAGAAGAGCTTTCCCCTCCATAACCGGGATTGCCGCATGGCCTCCGACATCTCCCAGTCCAAGCACCGCAGATCCATCGCTAACAACTGCGACCGTGTTCGCCTTTAGTGTATACCGGTATGCAAGATCGGGATCATGAGCGATTTTCCGCGCCACTTCAGCAACACCGGGAGTATACGCTATGCTCAGATCGTGTCTGTTCTTGATCGGGACTTTGCCCCGCACCTCGATCTTTCCCCTGTTTTTTTCATGAAGGAGGAGCGCTTCTTCATAGAGATTCAGATCCATGGAGAAAAAGTGATCAGGAAGATGATATAGCTCACGCTTGAACAGAGGACTTATATTTCCTCCGGATGATTGTACGAATTGATGGCTCTTTCGATCCCTCCTATGGGTGTCAGAACAAAAATTCTCATTGCGTTTCTCATCATCTCCCTGGTATCACTTCTCATTGCCGGGGGGATTGCATCTACAGCCATCGCGAGCCTTGGATCACAGGCCATCAGGGAGAGTGAAGCCCTTGGCGGTCAGGCGGTTTCGGACAGTACTGCTGCACTCATTGAAAATGCTGAAGAGTATCTTGTGAGACTTGCCATCGATCAGGCGTCCTATACATCACTGTACTTTGAAGATACAAAGAAGGTCATTTTGACAATTGCAGCATATACAAATGGGATCAGAGAGGAAACCGGGCCTGTTTCAGCAACTCAAACAACAGAAATGATTGCAGCCAGTGCCCATCCGTCTGAGGATGAACGCAGGGCTCTTTCCCGGATGGAACGGATACTGGTCCCGGTTGTTTCAACCCATCCGGATATCACCAGATGCTATATCGGGACCGGGTCTGGTATTATCAGGATTTATCCCAAAACAGAACTTCCCCCGACGTTTGATCCACGGGTGCGTGACTGGTATATGAATGCTGTCTCTACTGAGGAGATCACCTGGTCACGCCCGTATATTGATGCTGCAGGAGAAGGGCTTATGGTAACCTGCTCGTATTTGATTGAGGATCAGGACTATCAATGGGTTGTCGGGGGGGATGTGCTCATTGAGACGATCAACCAGATGGTCCTTGATATTACTATCAGCGGGGATGGGTATGCAATGCTGATTGGATCTGATGGGTATGTCATCAGCCGGCCTGGCCTGACGGTAGACGATCGCCTCTGGGATGAGTCATATACCACAGAAAACCTTCTTGATTCTCCAAACCGTGAAATGCGGGCAGTAGCA
The DNA here is from genome assembly GCA_003838065.1 of Methanocalculus sp. MSAO_Arc2. Classification (GTDB taxonomy): domain Archaea; phylum Halobacteriota; class Methanomicrobia; order Methanomicrobiales; family Methanocorpusculaceae; genus Methanocalculus. The sequence continues at coordinate 776 of QZAC01000078.1, read as the reverse complement.
CAGAAGATGGTTGCGGGCGATACCGGCATCAGCAGGATTTTTCTTGATCAGACCGAAGTTTTTATAACCTTTGCACCTATCCAGAGCACGGGATGGAGCATTGCAATTGTAATGCCGGTTGAAACGGTCATCGCACCTGCCCTTCAGACCGGAGAGAAGCTCAGCGAACAGACACAACAAACAGCAGATGAAATTGACCGGGAGATTCGACGCTCAATGCATCTCTTTGTGGTTACGATGGTTGTCCTGATTGGATCTGCCATCGTGGGATCTGCCATCTTCTCCCAGGCGATCACCCGGCCCCTGCAGCGCCTGAGTGAGGGGGCTGGTGCCATTGGCCGGGGAGATCTTGCTTATCGTGTTCATACCGGGACTCATGATGAGTTTTCAGAACTTGCTGATAACTTCAACACAATGGCCAAGGATCTCTCTGCAATGATTGCAGATCTTGAAAGAACAACTGCCGAGCGGGAGCGTCTCTCGCGTGAGCTTGAGATCGCCCGAAGTATCCAGGAGAGTTTTCTTCCGGATCGGGCTCCAGACATCAAGGGTTTTGATCTCGCCGCAACAAGTATACCTGCACTTTCTGTTGGCGGTGACTTCTATGATTTCATTCCGATTGATGATGGGCGCTATGGCCTTGTGATCGCCGATGTGTCAGGAAAAGGGGTTTCAGCAGCCCTCTTCATGGCCCTTTCAAGAACTCTTGTACGTGCAAGTACGGCCGCTGAGCCCTCGCCGGCAGTTGCGATCAAGCAGGCAAACCGGCTGATCTA
>QZAC01000077.1 GCA_003838065.1 Methanocalculus sp. MSAO_Arc2 | reverse complement strand
CTCATCCCCTGCCACCCCATCCGCTACCAGTTCATCAGCCAGTACCTATCAGCTGCCACCTCATTTGCAACCAGGTTTTCCCGGCCACATCCATGACAGCATCATACAATCTTTTCAGCCTTGCAGGACAGATACCTACAGGAGTTGTCGCAATGGAAGTTGGAAAACAAATAATCAGATCGATCAATGAACAGGTCAGAAGAGACCTCCGAATCATGCATGTCTGCGGGACACATGAGGCCTCCATCGCACGACATGGCATACGGAGTGTCCTGCCCGGACAGCTGAAGGTCGTCATGGGCCCCGGGTGCCCGGTCTGCATCACGCCGGCAGGAGAAATTGACGCAGCCATCAGCCTTGCAGAATCAGGACATATCGTCACCACGTATGGCGATCTCCTCAGGGTCCCGGGTTCTGCCGGATCATTAGAGTCTGCAGACGGGGATATCAGGATCGTGCAGGGGATTCACAAGGCTGTCGAGATTGCACAGAATACTGATAAAGACGTCGTCTTCATCTCGGTTGGATTTGAAACAACAGTGCCCACCGTTGCAGCCACTCTCCTCCAGGAGCCGCCGGAGAACTTCAGCATCCTCTCCTCCCACAGACGTGTCCCGCCGGCGATGCAGTGGCTCCTTGACCAGGGCGAAGCAAACCTCAACGGCTTCATCCTGCCCGGCCATGTCTGCACTGTCATGGGATACCATGAATACGAACGCTTCCCGGTCCCACAGGTTGTTGCAGGATTTGAAGCAGAAGACGTCCTCCTCGGCCTGTACATGCTTATCAACCAGATCAACAAGGGAAGAGCAGTCGTGGAGAACGCCTACCCACGGGCAGTAACACGGGAAGGGAACAAAAAAGCTCAGGACCTGATGTACGAGGTCTTCACACCCTGTGATATCGAGTGGCGCGGTTTCCCGGTCATCCCGGACTCAGGGCTGGCCCTCAAGACGGCATTTGAAGCATATGATGCAGAAAAGAAATACGAAATCACCATCCCCCATATCGAGCAGCGTTCCCCCTGCATCTGTGACCGGTTGCTCCGCGGCCTTGCTGAACCAACCGACTGCCCGCTCTTTGGCACAGCCTGCACCCCGCGTTCCCCGGTCGGCCCGTGCATGGTCTCCCATGAGGGTGCATGCAAAATCTGGCAGCAGTTCCACAGATGACGATATCCTTATCTGTTTTTAAACAGATGCATGTAAGCAAAAGTCCACGTTTGGCACGCTCAAACGTGTGGAGCACGTAAACACTGAGTACGGCAAAACCTTTGTCTCGGTAGGGTAGTGGATATCCTGGAAGCCTCCGGAGCTTTCGACCCGGGTTCAAATCCCGGCCGGGACGTCTCTTTCAACCGGGGATACGATGATCGCACCCGGTACATACAGCCATTCTTTTATGCCTTCGCAACAAACATGATAGGATATATGGGTAATGACCTGTACGATCTGGTAAATAAATATCCTCCAGGGAAGATGATGGCACTGCCGCTTGCCATCGCAATCATCGGCCTGTTGATAATCGGCGCCAACTATATGATCTTCGGTGTTCCGGTCAATCTCGGGATCGACTTTGCCGGGGGAACTGCAGTCACGGCAATAACCGATGACACACCTGAAGAGATTGAGAGCTACTTTGCAGACTATCCCCTGGTCAGCGTCGGTGAGGGAATGAACCGGGGGACATACATCCGGTTCGGCCCAATGGATGATGAACAATTCCGGTCGCTGTCACAGGCTATTCAGCAGCGGTACCCGGATGCACGGGTCGATCAGATCGGCGAAACCTTCGGGCAGACATTACAGCACCAGGCATTACTCGCACTCCTCTTCTCGTTTATCGGGATGTCAATTGTTGTTTTTATCGCCTTTCGAACAATGATACCATCACTTGCTGTCGTCTTTGCCGCCTTAACCAACATCGTGATTACCGCAGCAATCATGGATCTCATCGGAATTACCCTCACGCTTGGAACAACCGCTGCGCTCCTGATGCTGATTGGCTACTCTGTGGACAGCGACATCCTCCTGACCACACGGGTGCTGAAACGGCAGGGGAAACTTGAAGACAAACTCAGAAATGCATTCCGTACCGGATTTATCATGACGACGACAACCCTTTCTGCGATCGTTGCCCTTCTGGTCGTCTCATGGTTTGGCCAGATTGAGATCATCTTCCAGATTGCAGCGGTACTCTTAATCGGCCTGGTTGTTGACCTGATGAATACCTGGATGTTCAATGCAGGGCTTCTGAAATGGTACGTGCAGAGCGGACGAGCCAGCCGGGGTGTTCAGCGATGAAAAAGAGCAGGCGTTCTCCAGTGAAACGGGAAGAGCCGGAATCGATCATGCGGGACTGGCGCATTATCCTCCTTGTTGGAGCAATCACTATAGCACTGATCTCGATCTATCTCCTCCCACCTGCCTTTGACAAGGGCATCCAGGGCAATGTCCAGCTCGGTCTCGACCTTGAGGGAGGCTCCTGGATCCAGCTTGAATATAAGGCACAGCTGGTCTCTTTCGAAACAGACAGAAACATCGATGATCTCGTCAGAGGCCTCACAGAAGAGCTTGATGCCGAAGTCCACCTGGTTGATAAAAATACCGTTGAAATACGGGACTCATTTACACGGGAAGAGCTGGAACCAGTCTTTTTCGGACTTGGGGCAACAATCACACGGTATGACACAGGAGTATCGCCGAAAACAGCAGAATCAGTAAAACGTATACTTGAAGAAAAGATCGACCGGCTGGGAACGCGGGACGCTCTGATCAATACGCTGACCACCTTTGATGGTGTATCAAGGTACATCCGGATTGAACTGGCCGGTGTTGATATGGTCACCGCCCAGGAGATTGTCGGCCAGCAGGGCAGGTTTGACATCAGAATCCAGACAAAAGATGATGAAACCCGGCATGTCCTGTATGGAGACGCCATCACCAGTGTCGGCCTTCCCTCGCAACAGCCCCCGGGAACCAACCAGTGGGGTGTGCCATTCACCATCAGCTCTGATGGTGCCCGGGCATTCCGGCAGGCCGCTATCGAGACAGGTGCAACCGACCGTCCAATGGATCATGAGCTGATGATGCTTCTTGACGATGAGATCGTCTACAGCGCTCCGCTCTCCCATGACCTTGCGGCACGCCTCAGGGTCGAGGAAGTCAGAAACCTCTTTGCATCCACCGGCGCCGGAGCAGAAGGCCAGGATCGTGCAATGATCCTTGAGATCCACCTGCGTGCAGGAGCACTCCCCGTAGACGTCTCAATAGCGGGATCGGGATCGGTCTCGGCAGCACTTGGTGAGCATTTCAAGAATATGAGCATCCTTGCCGCCATAATCGCGCTTCTCACCGTGGGCATAGTAGTATATTTCCGATACCGTGAACCAAGCATCGTTATCCCGATGCTCGCAATCAACACCTCCGAGATCATCATATTGCTCGGTATTGCCCGCTACTTCACCCAGCTCGATCTCGCTGCGATAGCCGGTATTATCGCTGTTGTTGGAACAAGCATTGACCAGCTCGTTGTCATCACCGATGAAGTCCTTCATGAAGGAAAGGTGCCCTCACCAAGCGTATACCTCAAACGTCTGGCGCGTGCACTGGGAATCATTATTGTCGCCGCAATCACCATGATCATTGCAATGCTCCCGCTTGCCTTAATGGACCTCTCCACACTGAGGGGCTTTGCGATCATCACCATCATCGGCGTTCTGATCGGTGCTGTCATCACCAGGCCAGCCTATGGAAAGATCATCATGGCGATCCTCTCCAAATAATTTCTTTTGTGCACGCGAACTCACCCAAGAGCCAGACACCCGGTCCACAATGATCAGCAATTCCCTGCGTACCCCGCCCATCTCTAACCGGATGTACACACTGCAGGGCCCGCTAGCCCCTACTGTTAATAAGAGATGGTAACAGAATGAATATGGTCATTCATGAAGGCGGTTTTGGGGCTTGAAGACGGAACATATTTCAGAGGAGAGGGGTTTGGTGTTGAAGGTGAAAGAACCGGAGAACTGGTCTTTACCACCCAGATGACCGGGTATATGGAGGCGCTGACCGATCCCAGTTATGCAGGTCAGATCCTGATGTTCACCTACCCGCTGATTGGAAATTATGGTGTGGATTTTGCTAACTTTCAAAACCCCGGGATCCATGCAAGCGGATGTGTAACCCGTGAAATCTGCAGAAGTCCAAAACACCAGCCTTCACTTGCTTCGTTTTTTGAAGAGCAGGGATTACATGGAATATCCGGCATAGACACCCGGATGCTGACGATCAACACCCGGATTCACGGAACACTCAGGTCAGCGCTCATCGTTGGAGATGATAATGGGGAACGTGCAGTGCAGATGGCGCAAAACGCACCCGCACTCAGAGAGACCGATCTGATCCAGTCAGTCACCTGCCAGGAACCCTACCATGTGAAAGGAGGTGGAAAGAGGATAGCGGTTTTGGATCTCGGAGTCAAAAAGAACATTATCGTGTCATTGCGCAAACGAGACGCAGATGTGTATATATTTCCCTATACCGCAACACAAGACGAGATCGATGCCTGCAAACCGCAGGCGCTCTTTGTCAGCAACGGTCCCGGTGATCCAAAGATGGCAGTTCCAGCCATCCAGACGGCCAGGGCATATCTTGGAGATATTCCGATTTTTGGCATCTGTATGGGAAACCAGATCCTGGCACGTGCTCTTGGGGCAGAAACCCATAAGATGAAATTCGGTCACCGGGGTTCAAACCAGCCGGTTCGTGGAACCGATGGTTCGATCAACATCACCACACAGAACCATGGCTATGTGGTGGACGGCGACACGCTCCCCGAAGGATGCACGGTAAGCTATGTCAATGTCAATGACGGTACCCTCGAAGGGTTTTACGATCGCTATTTAGATATATTCTGCGTCCAGTTCCATCCCGAGGCCTATGGCGGACCTCAGGATACGGAAAAAACAATTTTCGACCTGATATACAGGAGTATCCCGGATGCCTAAGTTACCTCATATACACAAAGTACTCTTGATCGGATCAGGTCCGATCCAGATTGGACAGGCAGCCGAATTTGATTTCTCAGGAACACAGGCCTGCAAAGCACTCAGGGAAGAGGGGATCTCGGTTGTCCTTGTCAATTCAAACCCGGCCACCATCCAGACCGATCCCGAGACGGCAGATACGGTCTATGTAGAACCGCTAAAAGCAGATATTATTGCCGAAATTATCAAAAAAGAGCGTCCTGATGGCATTTTAAGCGGCCTGGGAGGGCAGACCGGGCTGAACCTCACCGCAGAACTTGCTGAGATGGGTGCACTCGACGGAGTAGAAATCCTCGGCACCCCCCTTGAGGCAATCTATATGGGGGAGGACCGGGAGAAGTTCCGGGACCTGATGAACCGGATAGGAGAACCGGTTCCAAAATCAATCATCTTACATCAGCCAGACCAGCTGGTTGAAGCACTGGAGGAAGTTGGCCTTCCTGCCATCATCCGGCCTGCATATACACTCGGCGGATCAGGCGGAGGTGTCGCAGAGACAGAAGAAGAGCTCCGCCGGATCGTCGAGATGGGGCTCGCACGCTCAAGGATCCACCAGGTGCTTGTGGAAGAGAGTGTCAAAGGATGGAACGAGGTTGAGTTTGAGGTGATGCGGGATGCAGCTGATACCTGCATTATCATCTGCGGTATGGAGAATGTGGATCCAATGGGAGTGCATACCGGAGAAAGTGTTGTTGTCGCCCCAATCCTCACACTCAGAGACGATCAGTTCCAGATGCTCAGGACCGCCTCGATCAAGATTATCCGGGCACTTGGCGTACAGGGAGGGTGCAACATCCAGTTCGCCTTCAAGGACGGCGACTACCGGGTTATCGAGGTAAATCCCAGGGTCTCCCGCTCTTCAGCCCTCGCTTCCAAAGCGACCGGGTATCCGATCGCACGGGTGAGCGCAAAGATCGCAATCGGTCTGCGGCTTGATGAGATCACAAACACCGTCACCGGCTGTACTCCCGCCTCATTTGAGCCTGCAATAGATTATGTCGTGGTGAAGGTGCCCCGCTGGCCGTTTGATAAGTTCAAAACAGCTGACCGGTCCCTTACAACTGCAATGAAAAGTACCGGCGAAGTGATGGCAATCGGCCGTACAGTTGAAGAAGGGTTCAAAAAAGCCCTTCGATCAATTGATACCGATGTCACAATCCATACAGACAGAGATGAAATCCGGATGATCCTCCAGCGACCCACAGACGAGCGGTTCCCGGTCCTCTTTGATGCCTTCAGGGTCGGATACACTATCAATGAGCTGCATGATCTGACCGGCATTGAACCCTTCTTCCTTGAAAAGATCCGACATATCATTGAGATAGAATCCAGCCTCTCGCCTTCGTCAACCAGAGAGGAGATACAATCTGCAAAACAATATGGGTTTTCAGATACCGAACTTGCCGAACTCACAGATAAGACCATCCCTCTGATTGAGGATATTGTTGGAGAACCGACCTACAAGATGGTGGATACCTGTGCCGCAGAGTTTCCGGCAACAACTCCCTATTTTTACTCGACCTGGGAGAGCACCTGTGAGCTTGAGAGAACCACCGGGGTCAAGGTTCTCATCCTGGGATCAGGGCCGATCCGGATCGGTCAGGGGATTGAGTTTGACTACTGTACTGTCCATGCAATCCAGGCGCTTCGTGAGCGTGGGGTGGAGGTCCATGTCGTCAATAACAACCCTGAAACCGTATCCACCGATTTTGACACCTCAGACCGGCTCTTCTTTGAACCCATGCAGCTTGAGGATGTGATGAATATCCTCAAAAAGGACGATTATTATGGAGTTATGGTGCAGTTTGGAGGACAGAACTCTGTCAACCTGACAATACCAATACATAATGAGATACAGCGGCTCGGACTCTCCACACAAATCCTTGGAACCACTCCTGATGCCATGGATGTTGCTGAAGACCGTGACCGGTTCAGTGTGCTCCTTGATAATCTCGCCATCCCGAGCCCTGCAAACGGGTCTGCCTATTCGGAATCTGAGGCATTTGACATTGTAGCCCGTATCGGCTATCCTGTTCTGGTCAGGCCCTCGTATGTGCTTGGCGGCCGGGCAATGGAGCTTGTGCATGACGAGATCGAACTTAAAACCTATATCAAAGAAGCAGTCCGTGTCAGCAGGAAGCACCCGGTCTTGATCGACCGGTTCCTCCAGGATGCAGTGGAGCTTGATGTTGATGCCGTCTCTGATGGAACAGATGTGCTTATCGGCGGGATCATGGAGCATATCGAAGAGGCGGGCGTTCATTCAGGAGATTCTGCATGCGTCATCCCGACACAGTCGCTTTCTGAGGAAACCCTTGCAACAGTCAGGGAGTATACCCGCAAACTGACACTGGGCCTGGGCGTTGTCGGGATGATAAATATCCAGTACGCCATTCATAACGGAACCATATATGTGCTTGAGGCAAACCCGCGTGCAAGCAGGACGGTGCCGTTTGTTTCCAAGGCAACCGGGATACCGCTTGCAAAGATTGCTGCAAGGATTATGCTTGGGGAAAAGATCCGGGATATGGGATACCAGGAACAAGAGATCCGCCATGTCGCAGTGAAAGAGGTCCTCCTCCCCTTCAACAAGCTCCCGGGTGTGGATGCAATCCTGGGCCCTGAGATGAAGAGCACCGGCGAGGTGATGGGGATCGACTACGACTTTGGACGTGCCTTCTTCAAAGCAAGCCTTGCAGCCGATAATACGCTGCCACTTGAAGGCCGGGTCTTCATCTCTGTCCGGGATGATCAGAAAGAGGCAAGTATACCGTTTGCACGGAAACTACAGGAGCTTGGACTGGAACTCTATGGGACATCGGGGACTGTCCAGTACCTTGGCCAGGCAGGCATCCAGGTGAACCTGGTGCGAAAGGTCCAGGACGGATCCCCCCATGTCATCGATATGATGCGGAGAGGAGAGATTCAGCTGATCATCAATACACCCTCTGATAAGAGTTCGCGGAAAGACCACTATCGTATCATGCGGATCGCAGTTGACTATAGTGTACCCTATATCACGACAATACCTGCGGCAAATGCTGCGGCACGAGCTATCGAAGCCTATAAACGAGATGAAACAACAATCGAGCCGCTAGGATTCTATCTGAACGCAACCGCCCGAGACTGAAAAGAAGTGATGCTCTCCCCCGAATCGTCACCCCCAGGTGCAGACGACCCAGGCTCACTCTCTTTTCCGGATTCGGAGAAAACCCATCCAGCGGTGTTTTCCGGGATGAGCCACCATAGAACAATTGACCATTCGGAGAAAAAATGGTCTGGGTTAATGTTTTCTGGATACGATAAACGCCGCAGCTAAGCCTGCAAGCACAACCATCAATCCAAATCCTGGTGTTTCCTCCGGTGCTCTTTGAGTGCTGGTATCGGCTGGTATTGCAGCTTCACCCGGGACCAGACGCCAGACATCGTTTTGATAGGGAACCGGGCCGCCTCCCATCAGGACAATACTGCCGTCCGGCATCACCACGCTTGTGTGTTTACGTCGTGCCGACCAGCTGGCACGTTCTATCTCCCGTGTCCAGGACATCCCGTTATCTGCTGATCGCCAGACGTCATTTTTCTCGTTTCCATCAAAACCACCCATCAGGATGATGCTGCCATCCGGCATCACCACGCTGGTGTGATCTTCTCGTGCCGACCACCTGGCTTTCGGCAACTGCATCCAGGTTACCCCATGATCTGTCGACCGCCAGACATCATCTCTGTTCCTGCCGCCAAGCTCCCTGGCATAGCCACCCATCAGGATGATGCTGCCATCCCGCGTCACCACGCTGGCGTGACCGTATCGTTCTGACCACCCGGCACTCGTGGTTTGCTGCGTCCACGATGCACCGTAATCTGTCGACCGCCAGACATCATTCTTCTGGGTGCCATCATGACCACCCATCAGGACGATGCTGCCATCCGGCATCACCACGCTGGTATGACTATGCCTTCCCGACCATCCAGGGCTTGCTGTCTGAAGGGTCCAGGTCCTGCCGTTATCTGTCGACCGCCAGACGTCATTTTTACGGGTGTCAGAAAGGCCACCCATCAGAACGATGCTGCCATCCGGCATCGCTACACTGGTATGACCTCTTCTGGCCGACCATGCGGCATTTGCGGTCTGCTGTACCCAGGTGGCGCCGTGATTCGTTGACCGCCAGACATCATTCTTATGGGCACCATCAAAGCCACCTATCAGAATGATACTGCCATCCGGCATCGCTACACTGGTATGATCCATGCGACCCAGCCATCCGGCACCATCGTTTGGCTTCTGCTGGTTCCAGATCTCCGAACCTGCCAGTACACCTGGCACCATCAGGAGCAGGAAGAGGAGTGCTCCTATTATCAATATTTTTTTCATAGATACCGTTTCCAAGTACCAACCCGAAGCAGATGTTCGGATAAGCAATTGCCTACTTATCATATACAATGATAATCATATCGCAAAGTGTACGCGGCAATATGATCGTGCACCTGTTCGTCGAATCCAGCCCCTTATGATCACAGTGCCCATAGGACCTGGCATGTTGTATGGTCGGCTTGCCTGCGCCCAGAACACCCGACCTCTCTTTTCAACTGTGTGCATATAACAACCATAGAGAGCTGAGAGGGATCTGCAGGGGAATTGGATTGTCAATACATACGAACCGGTTATTACTCGAAGGGCTCAATCCAGCATCGTACCATTAGCAGAGAAGAAGGCTCATTGCTCTTGAGG
>QZAC01000076.1 GCA_003838065.1 Methanocalculus sp. MSAO_Arc2 | reverse complement strand
TGTCAAATGCACTGATAATCCGTCTGATCGCGTCTGCGGCGGTGCCATCGCCATAGTGCGCGGTGTGGGTCATGGATCGCTGGTCTTATAGTATGCACCAGAATCTTCCTGGTGATCCTTTCGGAGTGCCCATGAGACCGGGGCACACTTGATGAACTGGGGGCGGGCTCCGACGATTGAGACGATCTTCACCTCTTCATCTCCTCCATAACCTCTTCACAGATCCGGAGATTCAGGAGCCCCTGTTCCGGTGTCACCTCAAATGGTTTGCCGTCGTGAGCTGCCCGTACAAATGCCTGGAGTTCGACCTTCAGGGGCTCGACCTTATTTACGAGCACCTTCTCGATGATATTCTCCTGCCGGTACAGGCCATTGGTCTGATCATAGGTCTCGGGCTTGCGGTACACAAAGATCTCCTGGGTCATGAAGTCGCCTTCAATTGTCCGTTCTTCCTCCTCGATATAGATCGATCGGATCTTCTTTGCAGATTTCCGGGAGGCAGAGAGATAGAAGGAGGTGGTATCAATGGATCCAAGGACGAGGGCGATATTCCCGTTCCCGCGTGCCGAGAAGGAATACTCCTGATCCGGGAAGAAGGCATTGAAGAGGATGTCGATGTCATGGATCATCAGGTCCTCAACAATTGAGGCATCAGTGATCCGGCCGGATGCCGGGTTGTGCCGGTGGAAGGCGACATACTGGGGGGTGGTTGCGATTCTTCTGATCTCAGGGACGATCGGGTTAAACCGCTCGATATGCCCAACACCAACGATTATCCCATCTGGAATCTCCTGTATCAGCTGCTCTGCCTCGGCAGCATTGGCGCAGATAGGTTTCTCTATTAAAGTATGCACCCCGGATCCGATCACCTGTTTTGCGGTCCCGAAGTGGAACCGCGTGGGCACAGCGAGGGAGACGAGGTCGACCTTTCGGAGTAGTTCCTCAATTGATGAACAGACCTCGGCTCCGGTATAGGCAGCTACCTCTTCGGCACTCTTTGTATCAAGGTCGAAGACATAGGTCGTTCCGACCTCCTTCAGCTCACTATAGACCCGGACATGGT
>QZAC01000075.1 GCA_003838065.1 Methanocalculus sp. MSAO_Arc2 | reverse complement strand
TGCCTGTGAAAAATACCTCAGAAGAAACGATCCCCCGTCTGCGATCATCTGCGCGCAGGCTGGATATGCCGATTTCTTTTCAGGTATCCTGGTGCAGTACTTCGGAGCTCAGCAACCTCCCCGGCTCAAGAGAAATATGACTGATAGTCCGGGTATCACCGATTATCATGTGATCAAAGAACTGCTCCTGGAGGATACATATGACCTGGTCCTCGGCTCGTCTTACGAGGCACGGATTTTACCGGATGCTGCATTTATCGGGATCACTCCCCCGGACCGGGGGCGGGTGTCACTCGGTACCCGTCCGCTTGCCGGGATCGAAGGAACGCTTACTGCAGTTGAGATGGTACTGAATGCCTGTCTGGATATGAAGAAAAAAGGTGGTTATTCTCCCAGACGGCGGTAAAGGAGAACTGCAGATGCAATAAGCCCGGCCACAGGCACGACAGCAGAAATGGGCGTTGGTGTCGGATCAGGTGTTGGCGTCGGTGTTTTCGGAGTGGGTGTCGGTTCAGGTGTTGGTGTCGGCGTTACCGGAGTGGGTGTCGGTTCAGGTGTTGGTGTCGGCGTTACCGGAGTGGGTGTCGGTTCAGGTGTTGGTGTTGGTGTTACCGGTGCTGGTGTTGGCCTTGAGAATGTAACGATATTTGAGTCTTCTGCAAAATCGGCAAATCCCTGTGGTGTCCGCCAGCGCGCCTGGATCTCGTAGGTGCCAACCTGCATATCACGGAGGGTAAACGCGCTTCTCTGGTCATCAGTATAGGTCACTGACCCATCGATAACAATGCCCCTGAGATCGGCATTCCCGATGATCATCCGTTCCTGGCCATCAGGGCCGATCACGACAATATCGACCTCTGCGAAATACTCATTTCCAACTCGATAGTAAAAGCCGACATCACGGCTGATGATCTTGACGGCCAATCGTGTCGTATCCGGGATTCTTTCCAGTCTTGTTACCGATTCGTGATGGTATGGACGGGCGAGCACAACATCGATTTCAAGGGCTGGCTTCTGGATCCTGACATACCGTGACCTGTCTGCCCCATCGATTGGGCTATAGGCAAAATAGGTGCCAAATTC
>QZAC01000074.1 GCA_003838065.1 Methanocalculus sp. MSAO_Arc2 | reverse complement strand
GTTCAACGAGGTACAATGTGTTCGACGAGCTGCAATGTGGCAATTTGGGTCAATGTCTGTTGTGAGGGTGTGGTCGCAGGACCTGCGACCTGCAGGACCTGCCCCATAGTCGAATGCTGTCTTTATAGGTACTGAGATCCGGAGTACGGATGGCGTTCACACACGATGATATCCATCTAATAATTGCTCATGAATCAGGGAAACCAGGGCGATCAGAATTCTGGAAGAGTCCAACATTATTTCCCTGACAAAATTCCAGGTTGGTCCTGGTGTTTTTGATGCCAGAATATCCGGTTTTTAGTGGCTCCGCTCTCCTGAAGATACTCTGAACCACTCGGGTACACGGTTCTCAGCCAGCGGGACAGCCATATCCAGATGGCAAAGAGTACCCTTGCCGGGTGGTGGAACACTTTCTTCAAAAGCTTTTTTATCATTCACATTGCATATTCTCAATACAAAGCCGGAGAATGCATCATGATGGTGCTATTTGAAACTACCTGTGAAGATGGATACTGGTCAGCCAGCGCAATCGGATTAAGTATCTTTACCGATGGGGAAACATTCGAAGAGCTGCTAAAAAATATTAAAGAAGCTGTAATTTTATATTTCGAAGATGAATTAAAACCTGGCGAAGAGATCACAATAGAGACCCGGACTACACATCAGGTGCATCACATAGCCACATCTTCCGGTTGTTAGCAGCACTGATATTATCAGAGTCCTTACAACACTTGGCTATTCTTTTGTCGACTCTTCTCCAAATTTCTGATCGCGAGAGTTTTTCCAGAATTCTTAGGAACGTGGGAAAAGATCCCGTTAGAGATTCCTCATCTCTCTCATCCCGATGCAACAACCGGATCATTGAGGGTGACAGAAAGCAGGTGCGGCGCGGGTATCGGGGGGCGGGGTCAAGCGAGGGGGATCAGGATGACAGAGCTGATAAACCCTTGCTCGAAAGAGCAATCCGTCAGGACGATTTGCAGAATCGGGGTGTATCTGCTCTGGCAGCCCCCGGAGCAACCCCGCCCCTCCCGCGCTGCATCTGCGGACACCCGGTTCAACCACGCTTGTGGAGCATGTGAGGACGGGAACAGGGGCGGTGGGGGGGTTTCTGATACTCAATAACTATTAGCCCTTCTTCAACGTAACACGGGGCCTGTCTCTGACTCGTTACCACCAATAATAGTAAAGCCTGAAGATGGAGACATTGATATGAATGTAGGAATATATTAGTTTCTTTTCTTATGTATATTGGTCAAACAATAGCAATTTGAGGCCATTTATTTATTATTATAGCTTTTGTATAGTAATGGCCTTCAGAAAATATGGAGAAGAACCTCTTTTTGAAACCTGACATTGTAGAGGTGGCTCATAATAATTGTAACCTGATATAATGAAGCTATTCT
>QZAC01000073.1 GCA_003838065.1 Methanocalculus sp. MSAO_Arc2 | reverse complement strand
TAGTCGGGCGGCGGTTCGGACAACGCTCACAGGTCATCCCGGAGCCGGGATGATGACCGCTCGCTAGCCCTCGCCAGCCGCCCTGGTGGAGGCTTCGCCTCTAGCTAAGGGGCTCCGCCCCGCAGCCCAGGCGTGAGTGTCGATACACCCCCAACAGAATCTCGTTTGGGTGTTACCCTGCCCCCCCCACCCGATTTTCCATTTTTATATCCGCGGTAAACCCCGGATATCAAAAATTACACGCACAGAGCCGCCCCTCATCTCAGAGATGCGGGGGCACCCCACCCGGTTTTCCATTTTCAAATATCCTGGGGGGAAACCGACTCCCGAAAAATTTTGAACCCAGAAAAGTTGATTATGCATTATTACTCGCATGCATAAATGGTTTAATTATATTCTATAACGGGCTGGGAATCCGAAAAATTGCAAAATCCCCAAACGAAACATATAGAAATTAATGTACTTTGATGCACATATTTGTACATTGTGTATGTATTAATAGGTAAAGTTCCGTATAGCTCCCCTTCTTCTGGAAGAATCCACCACTTGTTAGCAATCCCTTGATCGGATTGGGAAGAAAAATATTGATAAAATAATTTCTCGATAATATGTTCTCATAAAATCAAAACCATTATCGTATCATCAGTCATTTGAGAACGCATGAAGCTCAGGTTCCTCCTCATTATTTTTCTCGCCTGCTGTGCACTCTGTTGCATTTCTGCAACAGCTATCACCGTTCAGCCCGCAACAGGCGTACCAACAGGAGATCTGGCACCAGGCACAAGATTGGCGATCGACACCACGATAACCGAATTTCGTGCAGGAACCGGAACCACATTCCCATCAACTGACACACTTCAGTTCTACACAGATCTTGATTCACCCAAGTGGTCTATCTCCATTGTCCAGAATGGTGTTGAGAGCCCCCGCCCCCTCACTAACAGCAGAACAGTCAGAATTTCCGGGTTTGAGCTTGAATACCCATCAGGAACATCAGGATTTGATTTGAAAGTTCGTGTCAGCCTG
>QZAC01000072.1 GCA_003838065.1 Methanocalculus sp. MSAO_Arc2 | reverse complement strand
CTTTTGCGAGCTTATAGGAGATTAATTGGTCATCCTGTGTTTGAAAAAGAAGATCTGCTGTATATCTCCTGATATACCAGCGGAGCTCAGATGCAAGTGAGAGGCCTGAGCCAAGCGTTGCAACCGGGACTTCAACACACCCGTCATCCCGGCGGTACGGTGCGTAGAACCGCAGGATCATCCTGCTTGTCTCAGACAATAAAAATGTGCGGTACAGGTCAATGCCCGGTTTAGGGATGAATATGACCTGCATTGCTGTGATAGTCTAGAGATACATTCTGCCGTCATTTTCAGGCTGCTCCAGCCTGACTTTCCGGACGGCTGCATCAAAATGCTGCTGTTCAACCCAATTCGCACGTTCACGGACAGCGATCATCCCGGCTTCACGGCAGATCGCCTCAAGCTCAGCACCGGTTGCTCCATCTGTTTCAGAAGCGATTAGATCGAGGTTCACATGCTTCAGGGAGAGGTTCTTTGAATGGATCTTGAGGATCTCATGTCGTGCGTCCCTGTCAGGGAAGGGGATCTTGATCAGCCGGTCAAACCTGCCTGGACGGAGGAGAGCAGGGTCCAGCATATCAGGACGGT
Organism: Methanocalculus sp. MSAO_Arc2; assembly: GCA_003838065.1. GTDB lineage: Archaea > Halobacteriota > Methanomicrobia > Methanomicrobiales > Methanocorpusculaceae > Methanocalculus. The sequence continues at coordinate 7,458 of QZAC01000072.1, read as the reverse complement.
TTGTCGCGGCCATGATCCGGATCTCACCCCGGTTATTGAACCCGTCCATCTCCGCGAGGAGCTGCATGAGCGTCCGCTGGACTTCGGCTGATCCTGATGTGCCGTCATGGGTGCGTGTGCTGCCGACTGCATCGATCTCGTCGATAAAGACGATTGAAGGCGCCTTTTCCCGGGCGAGCTGGAAGAGTTCACGCACAAGCTGGGCACCTTCACCGATAAACTTATGGACAAGTTCGCTTCCCGACATCCGGATAAATGTTGCCTGTGCGTTATGGGCAATTGCCTTTGCAATCAGGGTTTTTCCTGTTCCTGGAGGGCCGTAGAGCAGGATGCCCTTTGGCGGCTCAACCCCGAGCCTCCTGAAGACCTCTGGTCGTGTGAGCGGATATTCCACTGCTTCCCTGACTTCTTCGATCTCATGGTTCAGGCCGCCGATCTCTTTAAACGTCTGGCTGGGAGAAGATTCAAGCTCCATCACCCGTACCCGTGAATCATAGGTTGTCCCAACAACCTTGACGATAGAGAGCGCATTATTGACGGCAACTTTTGCCCCGGGCTTCAGAAGGGAATAGATATCCTCTCCTGCATGGGTGATGTACTCCTGGTTGTTTCCGAGCTGGCGAAGATAGACTTCACCACCTTCCATCTTCTCGATGACAACCGCAACAAAGAGGGGGAGACGTTTGAGCTGGGCATTTTCCCGTTTCAGCTGTGCGTTCTCCTCTCTGAGTTTGAGTATATCCTTCTGCTGGGCTTCAACCTTCTCACGGAGTTCAACCATTGACTCGTACAGCTCTTTCATCCGCTGCGACTGCATCGCCGGTTCGCCACCTATATTGTCGATGAGGGTTTCGTCCATGTCTATAATATACTCTATTCTCCCACCACTTATTAGGTGGTATTGTGATAATCAAAGGACGATCCATTGCTGCTGGCAGGGCAACAGGCGAACTTGTCGTAACCGACGCACCCCTCTCATTCCTCTCCGGTGTCGATCCTGAGACGGGAATGGTTATTGATACAGACCATCCCTTGAACGGGATCAAAATCAGCGGAAAAGTCCTGGCATTCCCGCATGGGAAGGGCTCCACTGTTGGATCCTATGTCATGTATGCGCTCAGCAGAAACGGTGTTGCGCCTGCTGCCATCATCAACGCAGAGGCAGAAGCGATCATCGCCGTTGGCGCGATCATTGCAAAAATACCGATGATCGACCGGCTTGAAGGAGGATTATCATCCCTGAAGAGCGGGGTTGTGGTGACCGTTGATGGAGATGCAGGAGAACTTGAAATTGATGATCAGGCAGAACTCTAGATGAAGATTGCCTGGAGGAATATCAGGGCTGCGAGAAATACGTATGCGGTGCTTTCTGCCGCATGCAGCCACCTGGGACACCAGCTGGAGCTTGCGGACTCTCCTGATGGCGATATCATCTGCTATAGTCTCAACAGCATCAATGAACCACAGTATCGATCCGAGATTCGCGATGCATCCGGGATCACCATCGTTGGAGGGCCGCATGCATCTGCCTGTCCCGAAGAGGTGGCAGGCTATGCTGATTATGTCATTGTGGGTGAAGGTGAAAAGACTCTCCCCCGTCTCCTTGACGCACTGACATCTGGATCTTCTCCGCGGATACCCGGGGTTGCCACACGGACGTGGCACTGTCCGGTTGATCATACGGTTCTTCTTGATGCGTACCCCTGTTTCCTGCAGGTGAAAGGGTACCTTGAGATCACCCGGGGATGTCCGCATGCCTGTGCATACTGCCAGACTCCCCGGATCTTTGGAAACCGGATGCGTCACCGGAGCATCGATTCGATCGCAGCATCTGCATGCCGGATGTCTGATGCTAGGTTCGTGACTCCAAATGCCCTGGCCTATGGATCAGATGGCAGAACCCCGCGGCTTGACCGGGTGGAGAAACTCTTCCTCAGGCTCAAAGAAAACCGGATCTGGTTTGGTACGTTTCCCTCAGAAGTCAGGCCTGAATGGATCTCTGATGAGGCGCTTTCTCTGATTCAAACCTATACCGCCGGAAGAAAAATCCATTTCGGTGCCCAGTCAGGGAGCGATTCGGTGCTCTCCCGGATCCACCGTGGCCACACACGGGAGGATGTTGAATCCGCTTATGATCTCTGTGTTTCATATGACTTTCTTCCGGTCGTTGATATCATCGTCGGGTTTCCAGGGGAGACGGAAGAGGACCTTGAGATGACAATGGATCTGATCAACATGATCATCAGGCATGGCATTGTCCACCTCCACTACTTCATGCCGCTTTCCGGCACCCCGCTTGCCGGGAGTCGGCCGGAGCCACTGCCCCGTGATATGGTGAAGGTGTTTGGGTCACTTGCCCTCACCGGAAAACTCACCGGGTACTGGACCGATCCTAAACGAAGGTTTTTGAATCTCCCGCGAGATACACACAACGTATGATGAAAGCATTGCTTGTAGCCGATCTCCACGGCACCTATGACTCCCTTGATCCACTCCTTGATGCAACGGATCCGGATTGTCTCTTTATTGCAGGAGATATTACCCAGTTTGGGCCCATTGAGGATATCTCAGCACTGGTTCAAAGGCTCGGTCTCCCGGTTCTTGCCGTCCCGGGCAACTGTGATCCACGTGATTCTCTCTCCTGCCTTGATGACTCAGGAGCCGTCTGCCTGCATGGATCTTCGATTACCATGGGATCTGTGACAATTGCGGGCATCGGAGGTTCAAACCCGACCCCATTCAATACTGCGTTTGAATGTTCAGAGGAAGAGATTGATCAGATCATGGAGGACATGATCCAGAAGATGGAGAAGAACCAGACAAATGTCCTCATTTCTCATGCCCCCCCTCTTGGCCTTCTGGATGAGGTCCAGCCGGGCGTTCATGCAGGTTCAGAAAGCATCAGAAAACATATCAAGGCCTTTGATATCGTCTGCTGCGCGCATATCCATGAACAGCGGGGTGTTGTCAGGTCACAAGACACCTGGGTTGTCAACCCCGGCCCGGCATCTGAGGGGTATGGGGCGGTGATCCATATCGGAGACGAGAGCGGAGATATCAGGATTGATCTGATCGCTGCTTCTCCAGAAGGAGTTCAAGGTAACTCCGGGTGATCCGTTCCCCGGTGATCCCGAGTTCACCTGCTATCCTTTCGATCTCCTTTTCCGCATCTTCCTGTCCGAGATTACCTGCTGCCTCGATCTCTGCGAAGGTCCCGAGATCATCGACTTCGTCCAGTGTTACTGTTGCCTGCCCGAGCCGGTAGGACTCACGATACTTTCGGACAACTGCTGTGTGGACAAACCCGATTCGATCAAGAATGGCATCCATCGTGTCAGAAGATTCGATCCGGACGTTAAGCTCTTCACGTGCCTTATACGACCCTGTCCCGGTTTTTGGCCCTTTATATGTAAGGAGTGCTATGTCTCCGGCATGTCTCAGGCGGAGTGCCTCATCTGTCTGTGCAAAGTCCCGTGTGGGGCTCGTATAGTATGCATCAAACTCAATGCCTTTGTCAAGGAGCTCTCCTCCCGATGCCAGGATCCGCTCCCGGATTGGTCCTCTGTCCTCAATCTGAACTTTGATCTCAATCTCAAGCATGTGCAACCTCTCCTTTAAGTATTATTTAGACCCAGTTATTAAGACAGGGTACCATATATGCCAGTTGAGAATGGAGATTTTATCCGGCTATCCTATACGGGAACCATCGAAGGTATCCCCTTTGATACAACAGATGAAGAGACCGCTCTTGATGCAGGAATACACAATCCATCTGCCCGGTATGGGCCGATGGTCATCTGTGTCGGGAAAACCCATGTCATCCCCGGCCTTGACGATGCGCTCGAGGGTGTCGAAATAGGGGTTGAGCAGTCTGTCACTGTTCCACCAGAGAAGGGTTTTGGGCCTCATGAGAAGGCGAAAGTCCAGGCCTATCCGCTCAAGGCGTTTGAACAAAAGCCAGCAGTCGGCATGAAAATCTCTCTTGATAAGAAGGACGGGGTCGTCACCGATGTTATCGGCCAGCGGGCAATTGTGGACTTCAACCATCCGCTTGCAGGCAAGACCCTCGAGTATACCTTCACGGTGGAGGACGTCATCTCTGACGATGAAGAGAAGATGAAAGGGATCATACGGCTCTTCTCAGGCAGGGATATAGATCTTTTGTATACTGATGGCACCGTTACGCTCAATCTGCCCCCCGGGATCAATTATGACCAGCGCTGGTTCCTCTGGCGCGGGACAATCGTCCAGGAGGTATTTGCCATCAGCGATTCAGTTCAGGAGATCGTCTTCCTGGAATCGTTTCAACGGCCAGCACCACCTGAAGAAGCGTAACATCAATCAGCCTACTGTATTGCATACCGGAGGAGAGCTGCGATCCCGCCCAGCCCCTCAATTCTTTTTCCCGGCTCAAACTCGGTCGAAACGACAAGCACCTGTGCACGCCTTGTCTCGGCTTCTTCCATCAGTGCCGATATACCGGGTTTTCTGACTGCCGTATCTGCAACAATCAGCTCTTCGACTGCACCGGCCAAAACAGCATCTGCAACCTCGTCTGCTCCATAGGCAACCGGCTCGTTTTTGCCGATACGCTTAAATACCTCCTCTGTGGCCCGGACTTCATGGGCAAGCTGCAGGTCCTCTGCCACGCGCTCAAGGACGCCATCTCCGATCGCCTCCTGAATCGCGCCGTACCCGCTTCTCCGGGTGTCGACCACCGCGATTCTTCTCTTTAGATCTGGTTCATTGGATCGTACATATCCAATAAATTCCTCTTTGATGAAGCCGGGGCCGGCGATGACGATCGGCCCGGTGACCTGGGAGAGAAACGACAGGAGTGACTCAAAGAGCCCATGGCGTGTATTTTCGCCCCGGGTCTTCCCGCTCCCCTGTGTCATGGTGGTGATCCGCTCAGGTCCGTACTGCCGCACACGACAGATCTCAGCCTCCCCCTCTTCAAGTGCGACAATATGGATTGCATCATAGAGTGAGGCCTTCTGCGCCCGGTCGATCCGGTCAAGATCTGTTCTTCTCCACCGCCTGATGACCGAGACCTCGTATCCGGTTTCCAGGTTCAGGCTATGGTGCAGACCGGTATCGGGTCCGTCGCGGATCACTCCGGAGACACGGAGCCTCCGTGATTCCGGGACAAACTCAACTTTTTCAACCTCGATACCGAGCCTGACCGGCCTCTTCTCCACTTTCTCCGGCCGGATCCGGTCTGCCGACTGCTCGGCTGATCTGAGGGTGGTGGCATAGACCAGGTTGCCCGGGTCGATCATGTGGGAGAGATGCCAGAGGTCATCGAGCGATTCAGGCAGAAGTTTGATCTCGCCGCTGTTTTTTTTCAGGTCCAGAAATGTTGCTTTCATTTTGCATCAATGAGATCAGATCCCCCGGCCGGAACAAAGGCAGCGACTGCTTCTGTTGAGAGGACGCCTGCGGCACTCTTTGCATCTGCTGAAGATACCCTGTCTCTTAAGATCCTGACCACTTTCTTTGCAATATCGTTTGGTTCAAATGTTCCGGGTGAAAGCCTGACTGTGTACCGTGCACGTTTTTCAACTGCAGATGCCGGCCCGCCGATGACGGCGAGATCAGGGTCGGTTGCAAGACCGATGGCGATGCCCAGGGTGACGTTTCTGTAGTATGTCCGCTCCCCCCTGATAACAAATGCCCCCTTTGCCACATATTCTCCTGATTCTGGTGTCTTGCTCACCTGGTCCGGCCGGGCAGAATAGACATCGCCTGATCCATACCCGGATTTCCAGAGGTTCGAATAGGAAGCAGCAAACTGCGCCACCTCATCCATCCGGTCAGTCTTTCCTTTCACGATAACCGCACTTCCGCCATGGACATCTGCATGGACAAAGGTGTCGTTTCCTTCCATGTATTTCTTGACCAGCTCTTCGTTCTGATCAGCATCACGCCCCCCGATGACAAGGGTCCCGTCGCTTGTTTCAAACCAGCGGAACCGGTGGTACCATTTCGGCTTCTGCCTCTTTTTGACAACCGCCTTCTCCTTCTGCTTGGGAGCCGGCCGGTTCATTGCGCGGATCGCACCCTCCAGCTTTGACCGGAACTTCTTCTTCTGCTCATAGTAGACTGCGACATTCTCTTCAACACTTTTTTTGATCGCGATCGTCACCTTCATTCCAAGGTCCAGCACAACCGTTGCATCTGCCGGATTCACCGAGACAATCATTGCTGCTGCCGGATGGTCTGATCGTTTCAGGAGATCAGCTATCTCCTGCCATGACATCTTCTGTGAGGCGGCATCAAGGACCTGGATTGCCTGCTGGACATCGGTATATCGTTCATAGATCAGCTCTGCTGCGCGTTCCGATTCCTGGATTTTTGCCTGGAACTTTTTGATCGCTCCTTCCTGCTGGCGGCGGATCCGCTCTTCACGGGAGAGGACCTGTTGTTTGGCCTCCTCTTTTGTATCAAATGATGGAAGAGGATAGTACGAGGAGAGCGCTTCTGAAAACGTCGGATACCGTGAGAAGGGATCTGATCCAATCAACTCAAACGGCCAGCAACCCCGTTGATCGATTATGGGATCGGAGCGTGATCGTGCATCTTCGATGATGCCCTGGTATGCTGCATAGAGGCGCTGAACCTGATCTTCATCAAGGTAGCGGGTTGGAAACTCCTTCTCCATACCAGCGCGGAGACAGAGCTCTTCTGCCAGCACACCTCCAAACATCAGATTGACCGCTGCCGCCCTGACAAGATCGCGGTTTTCTGACCTGAGGCTCTCTTCAAATGCTCCAATGGAAAGAGCAGTGCGGTTAAGCCCCATAACATCATAGACTTCTCCAGCAACGATATCCCGCTCCCGAAACCTCCGTTTCTTCAGGGCATTCTGAATGAGAAAACCGCTATCAGCAAGGATGATATTTCCCTCATCAAAGAATTCGAGTACGAGATGGAATGTGCCACCCGATTTTCCAATTTCAAATATGATCACCCGTTCGATACTCTTCTGGGTAATCGAGAGCACTTTGCCTCCAATCAGGTATTTCCGCAGGTACATCGAGTATCCTGATGGGTTCTTCGGACTTGGTGGGAGTTGTGGTGCGAGATGTGCACGCCTGCCGATCTCGGCAAAGAAGAAATACCGTGCCTTATCTTCTCCATTGAGCCGGAATCCAAAGGTCGTTGAATCATACTGGAAGACTTTCCCGATCCAGAGGGGGAGTTTTTCCTGCAGTTCAGCGGTTAAAGCAGTGATATCAAGTCCGCTCATCCCCTTTTCTGTTGCCATATCAATACCAAGATACATAAGATGCGAAGACTAAAAAATACTCCACTGGTGTGAAGATGAGTAAAGGCTCAAGGCAGAGGCGTTTCAAGAAGAAGGATTCAATGGATAAACGCCGAGAAACAAGGGATCCTGAAGATACCGCTATAGATACTCTGGATCTGGAAGAGGACCATGCTGATGCTCTGGAT
>QZAC01000071.1 GCA_003838065.1 Methanocalculus sp. MSAO_Arc2 | reverse complement strand
TTAAGAATTCTTTGTAATTATGCTTTTAATTATTTAAATATTCATAAAATTTATTGTAAGACTGACAATCAATATGCTGCTCGACTGTATGAAAAAGTTGGTTTTTCTCACGAAGGTACATTACATGAACACGCATTTCATTATGGAAAATATATTGATAAATTTGTTTATGGTTTGCTATCAAGAGATTATTTAAAAAAATAGTGATTTAGAAAAAAACATTGGATGAAATTATGATTTATGAAAACGATAGACCCTTCATCATCGCCGAGATGTCGGGGAACCACAACCATTCTCTCGATCGCGCCATGGCAATCGTCAAAGCAGCAGCAGAGGCGGGAGCCCATGCGATCAAGCTCCAAACCTACACTGCTGATACAATGACCCTTGATATCGAGGAAGGAGAGTTCTTCATCAGTGATGAAAAAAGCCTCTGGAAAGGGCAGAGCCTCTATGATCTCTACAAGCAGGCTTATACCCCCTGGGAGTGGCATGAGCCAATCATGAAGCGGGCAGAGGAGCTCGGGCTCATCTGCTTTTCAACACCCTTTGATGAGACAGCAGTTGACTTCCTTGAGAGCCTGAATGTGCCTGCATACAAGATCGCCTCCTTTGAGAACAACCACCTCCCGTTAATCCGAAGAGTTGCGGCAACCGGTAAACCACTCATTATCTCAACCGGGATGGCGACAATCGCAGAACTGGATGAAGCGGTCCGGACTGCCCGTGATGCCGGATGCCAGGACATAATCCTCCTCAAGTGTACCAGCACCTACCCGGCGACCCCTGAGAACAGTAACATCCTCACCATACCGCACATGCGCGAGCTCTTTGGCTGTGAGGTTGGGCTCTCTGATCACACGCTGGGGATCGGCGCGGCGGTGGCGGCGGTCGCCCATGGAGCAACGGTGATCGAGAAGCACTTCACCCTCTCCCGCGCCGACGGTGGAGTGGACAGCGCCTTTTCGATGGAGCCAGCTGAACTGAAAATGCTGGTGGAGGAGACGGAGCGCGCCTGGCAGTCGCTTGGTGGGGTGGTGTATGGGCCGACTGAGGCAGAGAAGAATGCGGTTTATCGGCGGCGGTCGCTGTATGTTGCCGAGGATATGAAGGCAGGTGATGTGTTTACAAAAGAGAACCTGCGGTGTGTCCGGCCGGGGCTTGGGCTTGCGCCGAAATATTATGAGATATTACTTGGGA
>QZAC01000006.1 GCA_003838065.1 Methanocalculus sp. MSAO_Arc2 | reverse complement strand
GAGGCTGTTTCCCCATCCTCAAATCATCATTCCTGAGAACAATATTCACCCCTTATCACCTTTATCGTCAGCCTGACATTCAACTCTATCTCAATTTGTTCTCCTGGTTTACACCTCAATCCCTCTCAATACAGGTTTTTTCCACTGGAAGGAACTCTCTCTCTCTACCACACAATCCACATTCACTGAAATTATCCCCTATAACCCAGCTATCGCTACGCCACCTCCAAGATGTCTTTGGTTGAAGAACGATCCTATCCCTTTCTTGATACCCAGTTTTATATTGTGCACCATATTCACAAGTGTCCATTCACAATTGACACCCTCCAATCCACGGGTAAGAAACGCACGAAACTTCCGATTCTCTTTGATAATCCCATATATTGATTCGATCATATACTTTCTCATGCCGTACAGCTTCTTTCCTGCCTCCGTGACCAATTTAGCACCCATAATCTGTTTTGCTACCGCCTCTTTGGTCATCCACTCACCTCTTTCTTTCAGGTGCGCTTCTGCCCATGCAGCGACTGAACCAGCAATGCATGGTACCCATGTGCTGTGGTCCCAACAGATCCGTTGCAGTTCATGGGGATACATACAGTCCTTTGAAATATCGCTCATTTTCTGTTCTCTCCATGGAGAGAGCCTTAAGTCAATCCCGGATGAATATTCAGCCATCATGTTCTCATAGGAGAAATACCCTGCATCTGCAAGAAGACAGATTTCATCGGGAGTAACCTCAAATCGTGCAGCAAGGTCCTGGATAAGTTCTAATACCGGAATAAGCTGGTGCATGTCGTTTTCCTCGTTTGTCACCGAGCATCCAAGCACAAATCCTTCTTGTGTTGAGATGGACTGGGCATTATACCCCTGGAGATAGCCAGTTCTGGACTTCATGATTCTACTGTCAGGATCGGTACTGTTCGCTTTATCCGATGGCTCCGGTGCAGATGGCGGCTGTTTTGGTTTTCGTCCACGTTTGGGTTTTCCAGCCTCTTTTTCCTCATCCTCACGCTGTTGTACCTTCTCTTCAAACTGTTTCACTTCTGCCCGGTGTCGTTCTTCAACGATGGACCGTGCTTTTTTGATCCTCTCTTCCATTTCTTTCCGTGTTGCAACTTCCCGGGGAGATTCACGGACACCAACTGGTTTCTCCGCATCATCAGCAAACTGACCCTTTTGAACAAAACTGTGAGCAAGCTGTTCTAACCGCCTATATGTTTTATTTGACGATAAGGATGCATTGGCTTTGATTTTTGTGCCGTCAAGAGCAAGAAGCCGGGGATCAATCAATTGTGCTTCATACAGGATAACAAGGAACTGGGTGAAGAGATCCTTAATTCCGTCAAGATTGCTCTGCCTGAACCGGGCAATGGTTGTATGATCGATTGGCATATTCCCTGCAAGATACCGGCACCTGACATTAATTCGGCATGCTTCCTCGATTTTACGGCTGGAATAGATCCCATTGCTATAGCAGTAGAAGATGACACCGAGAAGGTGTATTGGGTCGTAAAATTTACCTCCAGTTCCGTCCTCCCGATACTTCGTATAGAAATTGCTGAGATCGAGGTTTTGCAAGAGCTCGTGATAAATGAAGACTTCATCATTGTCATCGAGCCAATCCATCATATCGACCGGAAGGAGAAGCTTCTGTGTGGGGGGAAAATATCTGCGATTATAGTTCTCAGGCATAATGATTGATTGCTTCTATACATAATAAGTATAATGTTGAAGCATCAATTTGATCGTTCATATGTAAGTGGGTTCGTGCAACAGCCTC
>QZAC01000070.1 GCA_003838065.1 Methanocalculus sp. MSAO_Arc2 | reverse complement strand
TGTCCTCGTTGCTTGTTCGGGCAGAAGCAAAAACACCCATCTCATCGGGTTTGTACGATTTCAGCTTCTGGGCGATCAGGTCATAGGCCTCATCCCAGCTGGCCTCCACGAACTTCCCATCCTTCTTGATGAGCGGAGTTTTCAGCCGGTCTTCACTGTTGATGAATTCATGGGCATACACGCCCTTTGGACAGAGCTTCCCTTCATTGACAGGGGAGCGCTGGTAAGGGGCAACACCCACGACCTTGCCGTCTTCAACGACAAGGTTCATACTGCATCCTGTCCCGCAATACGGGCAGGTGGTTGGTACATAGTTTATTGCCATGGTATAACCTCGGACATGTTAGGTTGCTGGTTCAGACTATTTATACATAGCCATTTTTTCTTAAAAAGTGATGAATATCGGTGGAAACTCGCGGCCCGGCTGGATTCAGGAGAGAAACTAATACCATACCACATTGTACATATAAGAGTAGATGATTGTTATTCACATCTTCGGGGGATCAAATTCCGGAAAGACACATATGACAGAAGCTCTCTGCAGGCGTCTTTCTGCATTCGGAAAGGTTGAAACTATCAAACACCTTGGCCATCATACATTCCTGCTTGAAGAGAACAAAGATACGACGATCCACTTTCTGGCTGGAGCAGCAGGAAGTACCGGCATTGATACTGAAAAAAGTGTCACTATCCTGCGAAACGGTGATCTCTATAGCACGCTCGATACAGCATCAGATCGCGGGGCCGTATTCTGCATCGTGGAAGGATTTAAACAGACACCAATCCCTGGCATTGCACTTGGAGATGTCGAAGGTGCCACCGCACTTCTCCGAAATCCGACAATTGAAGATATAATGGGCTCTTTTGACATATTTCCAACATGGACGACACCAAAAGCAGTCCTTGATTCGCTTCTTCACAAAAGGGATCCCAGAACTGCAAACGATCACAATCCAGAGATCATACATACCGAAGCAGGCAGCGTTATCCTTCTTTATGGATTTGAGCAGGATATACTTGAACGTGCAGCAGCAACAGCGCGCAACTGCCCGGGAATAACAGGAGCAGAGGGAACGCAGCTCATTACAGGGTGCACCATTCCCGAAATGCATCAGAAAGGATGCCTGGCTGTCACGGGCATATCCGGTGTGGCTGTGGCCTCTGCAATCTCTTGCGCCATCAAAACACTCACAGGATGAGATCCCCGATGCGAAGCTTTTAGCCTATAAAAATGCGAGAGATACACACATGGAGAGGGAAAGAGATACCGGAATGCATGCCCGCGGCGGTGTGATCACCGAGCGGGATGGCGACTACTGCACCGTCAGGATCAGGATGCCAGCCGGGATCGTAACTGCCGGGCAGCTGGCAGGCATCGGGCAGATAGCTGAACAATATGGATCCGGTACTGCACACCTCACTGTCAGGCAGACGGTTGAAATCCCGCATGTACATATTCGGGATCTTGAGAGCATTGGAAGAGCACTTGAGGCAAACAACACCCCTGTTGGATCCGAGCGTGAGGAGATCGTCAATATCACCGCCTGCCCGGGTACAGACCGGTGCAGGCTTGCCAATATCGATTCAATCGCACTGGCCCGTGAGATAGACCGGAAGCATTTTGGGAAAAACATGCCGATTCGGGTGAGGATTGCCGTTGCATCATGTCCAAACAGCTGTGTATCTGAGCGGCTCTGTGAGATTGGCATCACCGGCATCCAGAAGCCGATCCGAAACCCCGGGCTCTGCACCGGGTGCGGCAACTGCGTCAACTATTGCAAAGAAGGTGCACTCTTTGTGAAAAGGGGCGATATCATTCTCGACCGCGAGAAATGTATTGACTGCGGAAACTGCATCCATATATGCCCCTTTCACATCATCAGAGGTGATCCTCCTGCCTACCAGATAATCATCGGCGGTAAAAGAGGCAGGCACCCTGCTGTTGGCCGTCATCTCGTCACTGTCACCGAATATGATACAGTCTGTTCCATAATTGAGATGGTGGTGAAATGGATCTATAAGAAAGCATGGGACGGAAAGCTCCTTGGCGATCAGCTCGATGAGATCGGATATGAGGTCATGAAGAAGGCAGTTTTCGAGAGCATTCCCATGGAGCATATTGTAGCCGGGCCTGATATTCCCTGAAACCAGGGAGCGCGGAGAAATGTAGTATCACCTAACCCTTTTTTGATATATCTTGTGCTACATTTACCTATATACATCATACTGATCGTCTATAGAATACTCAAATAACTCCCAATATTTTAACATTACCCCAATTAAAGGTTTTATTTTAATAAATAAATAAAAACAATTTGAAATATAAAAAGACAACACTTATAATCTTCCATATGGAATATTCGAGTGTCCCAGAGGGGACGTGCCAATCATCATCAGTAGCCTGTTTCAGTGACGACTTTCAGTGTTCAGTAATCAAAGACCGAAATGTATTGAATCAAACGGTATTTGGAGGAAAAATTATGGCAAAATTTAAAGACACAATCGACCTGTATGACGATGCCGGCAAACTTCTGCAGAGCGGTGTAGCACTTGAGAAGGTCAGCCCGCTGGTCAACCCGGCAATCCAGAAGATGATCAACCTGACCAAGAGGACGGTCGCCGTCAATCTTGGCGGTGTCGAGGAAGCCCTCAAAACCGGAAAGATCGGTAAACACCAGCAGATCAAGGGACGTGAGCTTGACCTTGATATCGTCAAGAACTCAGGTGCCATCGCAGAGAAGATCAAAGAGATGGTGCAGGTACAGGATGGAGACGACACGAAGATCACGGCATTCAAGAATGGCGGACTGCTCCTCATCGAGGCGCCTATGGCCCGACTGAATGCAGCATCCACCTATGATGCCGCAATCACCGCGGTCGCATCGGCAGCCACGTACGCCATCATGGACCAGTTCAACGTGGACATGTTTGATGCAAACACCGTCAAGGCAGCCGTCTGGGGAACCTATCCGCAGACAATGGACCCATCAGGCGGAAATGTTGTATCTATCCTTTCTATCCCCCAGAACAACGAAGGCCTCGGCTATGCACTCAGGAACATCCCGGCTAACCACGCCGTCATGATGACCCAAAAAAACGCAATGCAGGGCGCAGCTCTTTCTGCCACCTTTGAGCAGGCAGGAGAGTTTGAGATGGGAATGGCAATCGGTCCGTTTGAGCGTGCACAACTGCTCCTCTACGCGTACCAGGGCCTGAATGCAAACAACCTTGTCTACGATGTTGTCAAGGAAAACGGCCAGACCGGAACCATTGGTACTGTCGTACAGTCCATCATTGAGCGTGCACTTGAAGACAAAGTCATTGCACCCGGCAAGAAGGGCGGATACTTCCAGTACTACGACACGAAGGACCCGATGCTCTGGAATGCATACACAGCAGCAGGCACCATGGCAGCTACAATGGTCAACTGTGGTGCAGGACGGTTCGCACAGGCTGTTTCATCAACACTCCTGTACTTCAACGACCTGCTGGAGCACGAGACCGGTCTCCCCGGCTGTGACTTTGGCCGTGTGATGGGTGTTGCGGTTGGTTTCTCCTTCTTCAGCCACTCGATCTATGGTGGTGGAGGACCCGGTGTCTTCAACGGAAACCACATCGTCACCAGGCATGCCGCCGGTGTCGGTATCCCCTGTATCGTTGCCGCATGTGCGCTTGATGCAGGCACACAGATGTTCTCTCCAGAGAGCACATCAAAGATCTATGGTGACACCTTCGGCCAGGTCGAAGAATTTGCCCGGCCAATCCAGGCGATTGCAAAGGCTGTATAATCCAGTCTGAACCAGCGATACCAATGACAGAACCCAGCTACCCACAGGTACGAATCGTCCCCGCACGTTTCCTCAACCCTGATACCGTCGAGGATCTGGCAAACCAGATCCTCGCTATCGGGGGCATCCGCAGAGTGGTTTTGAACGGTCCGCGGACCCCTGAGATCGTCCCGTATGGACCGGCTCGCGGCACACCAAATGTGATCGCGCAGCGGAGGGAGATCACGGTGATGGGTGAGACGATCACACTCCAGGTGCAGGTTGGAACAATTCTCCTTGAACTGGAGGATGCATCCCCGATACCTGAGATCAGATCAGCATGCGAGGCAGTCTTTACAGAATTTCCATTCACTCTCCAGGAAGGTAAGTTCATGCGCTCCAGCATGACGCTGACCGATTATGCAAAGTACGGGGTCGTCGAGGACGAACGTATCCTTGGCATGATCGACCCAAAGAGCAAGACACGGCCAATTATCCTGCAGGGGAACAAGTAACATGCCAATCGGACGTGTGACACAGGTCGTTGACTGCCGCCAGTCCATGGGGATGGGCAAAGGTGGATCGCTCGCCCAGCGCGGGACGATCTCTGAATGCCGATACCCGGACGTCATCGTGGTGGCAATGTCTCCCGGACGGAGGCATGTGACAAAGCCGATCTGCGATATCACGTCAGCACTCAGGCAGCAGGGGGTTGAATACAGCGTAAGCACCCTGGTGTTGAACGCGGGCAGCGGCATCCCCCCTGATGCAGGAAAGCTTGGTGGTGCGGCCATAGGTGCTAATTTTGGCCTTAATTACCGTGAGGTCGAACAGATAGAGCGGCACAGGGTCGCAGTCCTCCACCTCGGCAATGTCAGATCACATGTCGTTGCGAAGGTCAGAAGCATACTGGAGGCATGTGATATCAATGCGGTCGTCGTCTCCCAGGCGCCGATCGATTATGAAGATCTCGCAGGGGAAGGTGTAAAGACAACCTTTGTAATGCCCCAACATGATGCGATCCGGACGAAAGGAACCGTAGTCGCCATCGTGAGCGGGGTGACGCGGGGCCAGACACCGACACGGGAGAAGCTGGCAGATGTCATCCGTGAAGTACTACAAACGATGAAGGAAACATGAAGGAATACCTTCACTGAGGTGAATTATTCATGGCATTTAAACCACAATATGGACCGGGAACATCCAAGGTCGCCGAAAACCGGCGCAAGCAGATGAACCCGGCAATGAAACTCGAAACGCTTCGTGATGTAACCGATGAGGATGTTGTCCTCATTCTGGGACACCGCGCACCAGGCCAGGCATACCCGGCCGCACACCCGCCACTTGCAGAGCAGGGCGAGCCGGACTGCCCGATCAGAAAGATCGTCGCCCCGACTGAGGGTGCAAAGGCAGGAGACCGTGTCAGGTACATCCAGTTTGCAGATTCAATGCAGAACGCACCCTGCCACCCATACCAGAGGACCTACACCGAGGCATACCGTTTCCGCGGGATCGACCCGGGTACGCTTTCAGGACGTCAGATCGTGGAGTGCCGCGAGCGTGACCTTGAAAACTACGCAAAAGAGCTCATCACCACGAACCTCTTTGACCCGGCACGCACAGGCATCCGTGGTGCAACGGTGCACGGGCACTCACTCCGTCTCCGAGAAGATGGCATGATGTTCGACATGCTGCAGCGGTGCATTCTTGACGATGATGGTGTCGTCAAATATGTAAAGAACCAGATCGGTGAGCCCCTTGACAAGAAGGTCGCTGTCGGCAAACCCATGGACCAAAAGTGGCTCGATGACAACACGACCATCTTCCATGTTCTGGGAGGAAATCCCTTCCGCAATGATACCGAGTACCTCGAGTACGTCCAGCGTATTCACAGCCTGAGAACAAAGTACGGATACATGCCCAAGGAGTGATAGAAATGGCAAAAATTGAGAGAGCACAGAAACTCTTCCTGAAGGCACTGAAGGAGAAGTTCCCGGGACAGGATGTAGAATCCACAAAAGCCCAGTACTTCAACTGGGGCGAACTCAGCCAGTCTCCACGAAAGAAGGAGTTCCTGGCAGCAACCGAGAAGATCGCCAAAGAGCGTGGCCTTTCCATGTACGACCCTGTACGGTGCCACCTTGGCGGCATCCCGCTCGGTCAGCGCCAGCTGATGACCTATGAGGTCTCCGGCACCGGCACCTTTGTTGAGGGTGACGACCTTCACTTCGTCAATAACGCTGCCATGCAGCAGATGTGGGACGACATCAGGAGGACAGTCATCGTCAACATGGACCTTGCTCACCAGACCCTTCAGAAGCGTCTTGGAAAGGAAGTTACCCCTGAAACGATCAACGAGTACCTCCACGTCTTAAACCACGCCATGCCAGGCGCAGCTGTTGTCCAGGAGCACATGGTTGAAACTCACCCGGCCCTCACCGATGACTGTTATGTCAAGGTCTTCACCGGAGATTCAGAGCTTGCAGACGACATCGAACCCCAGTTCTTAATCAATGTCGAGAAGCTCTTCCCGAAGAAGAGTGCAGAGGAGCTGAGCAAGGCAGTCGGCAAGTCACTCTGGCAGGCTGTCCACATCCCAACAAGCGTTTCCCGTACCTGTGACGGTGGAACGACCTCCCGCTGGTCTGCCATGCAGATCGGTATGTCCTTCATTGGTGCATACCGGATGTGTGCAGGCGAAGCAGCAGTCGCTGATCTCTCCTATGCAGCAAAGCACGCCGGTGTCATCCAGATGGCCAACCACCTGCCTGCCCGCCGTGCCCGTGGTCCAAACGAGCCGGGCGGTATCCTGTTTGGCAACTTCGCCGACATGATCCAGGGAGACCGGAAGTATCCAAACGACCCCGCAAAGGCCACGTTAGAGGTTGTCGGTGCTGGTGCAATGCTCTTTGACCAGATCTGGCTTGGCTCCTACATGTCCGGCGGTGTCGGGTTCACCCAGTATGCAACAGCCGCATACACCGACAACGTCCTTGATGAGTACACCTACTATGGTATGGACTATATCAAAGACAAGTACAAAGTCGACTGGCAGAACCCCAATCCAAACGACAAGGTCAAACCCACCCAGGAGATCGTCAACGACATCGCAACCGAGGTCAACCTCAACGGTATGGAGATGTACGAAACATATCCAACCGTCATGGAAGACCACTTCGGCGGATCTCAGCGTGCCAGTGTTCTTGCAGCAGCATCCGGCATCTCAGCCGCAGTTGCAACCGGCCACTCCAACGCCGGTCTGAACGGCTGGTACCTCTCGATGCTCATGCACAAAGAGGGATGGTCGCGTCTTGGATTCTTCGGCTACGACCTGCAGGACCAGTGTGGTTCAGCAAACACGCTCTCTGTCCGGCCTGATGAGGGTCTCATCGGAGAGTTCCGTGGACCAAACTATCCCAACTACGCAATGAACGTCGGTCACCAGGGAGAATATGCAGCAATTGCTGGCGCAGCCCACTACTCACGTGGCGACGCATGGACACTCTCCCCGCTGATCAAGATCACCTTCGCAGACCCTGCCCTGAAGTTCGACTTTGCCGAGCCAAGGAAGGAGTTTGCCCGCGGTGCGATCCGTGAGTTCATGCCCGCAGGCGAGCGCTCGCTCATCATCCCTGCAAAGTAACCCTAAAACCAAACCTTTTTTTCTCTAATGAAAGATGATCTGAAGAACGGGCCCGGGAATCAGAGGATTTCTTTTCAAAGACGAGTGAGACTGCCCGTTTTCAGCATAATTTCGAAACCTTTAATTCAATCACTATCAAGTCTTGTATGTCCACATTTAGTATTCCAAATAGGGAGAAGCAGCGCTGATCGAACACTCTTGTACTCATTTGATCAAGGGAGAATCTCACATGGAGAACATCGTATTAGGTATTGGAGTAGCAGCATTTGCGGGAGCGCTTGCCACTGTGGCAGGAGCAGCCGAAGATACTGAATCTAACATCGGATCACAGGGTGACCCGAACTCGCAGGTTCAACTGGCGCCGCAGATGGGATACATTCATCGTATCTACAACAAAGCCATAGCAGGAGAACCACCAGCCTGGGCTCTCTGGATTGCTCTTGGTGCAGGTCTTGCATGGGCATTTATGATGATGAATATTAATCCCGTACTTGCCATTATCCTCGGTAGCGTTCTGGCATCTTTTGTCCAGGGCGTGTACGCAACCACTGCATATCTTGGCAGGACTGCCAGTCTCGCCAAGTTTGGACAGCCAGTCTATATAGATATTATTAAATCGGTTACACCGATCACTACGGCGCATGCATTCGTTGCAATATTTGCGACCGTCACAATCGTATATCTTATGAACTCGGCTCTCGGCCATCCGTTCCCGATGCCCATCCTCGGTATCATCTGGGGTATTGCACTCGGGGCAGCCGGATCAGCCGTTGGAAACCCATATTATGGGAAGGAAAGACAGTATCAGAACCAGAAGTTTGGAGCCGGCGTTCCAATCTCTGCATCCGGAAACATTGTCCGGTATGGTGAAGCTGGTGAAAGGAGTTCCATCGACAATGGATGGTTTACCGCAAAATTCGGCGGCCCTGCATCAGGCATCTGTTTTGGTTTGATCGTCTTCTTCGAGCTCTGGAGACACCTCATCTTCGAGCACTATCTTGGAGGATGGGGATCGGTCCTCATGGGAGCACTCATCGTTCTTATCATCACGATTATGGCACGCTACATTGAGGTCTGGGCTCGGGAGAACTTTGGTCCATATAAGGCCCCTGAAGAGGAGGCAGCGTAAATGACAGCAATCGCAGCAAAACCAGCAGGCGGAGCTGAACTACCTCCCAAAGCCGGCGCAATCGCAATCGTTCTACTGCTTATATTTATCGGTATCGGGTATTACCTGACAATGGCAGGGCTCTTCACGATGGCAGTCTTTTACTCGTTAATTGGAGTCATCATTGGAGGGGTGCTGGTTACATTCAGCGTTCACCTTGTCCCGGTTGGTGGAGCCCCGGCCGCAATGGGTCAGGCACCAGGTATTGCAACCGGTGTAACGATGCTTGCAGCAGGTGCAGGCCTTGCCGGTCTTTTCAAGGGAGCATGGGCCGCTGAATTCAGCTACACGGTGGCACTTGGCACCGGAGCAATCGGCGGAGCGCTCCTGATGGCAATCACCTGTATGTTCGTCAACGTCACCTATGTGTATGGAATGGGTATCCCATCTGCATCAGGAAAGGTCTCAAAAGATCCGATCACCGGTGACACACAGGACGAGTATAAGAGCCAGGGGACAGAAGGACACGGACTTCCGTTCATCTCGTATGTCGGTGGTGTCCTCGGTGGTCTGATTGGAGGGTTTGGCGGAACACTGATTTACCTATCGCTCTATGATGCCTATAAAGCCGGGCTTCCAGCACTTATGGGAATGCCGCTTGAAGAAATTATGCCACTTGCAGTATCCATTGCCGGCATCTTCGCTATCGGTATGTTCCTTGTAAACGCTGTTCTGACCGCATACAATATCACCGGAACCATCGAGGGTCCGCATGATCCCAAGTTCAAGCGTTTCCCTCGTGCACTCGTCGCAAGTGCCGTGGCATCGGCATTTTCAGGACTGCTGGCACTCATGATTATTGTGCCAATACCAATCTGAGGTGGAGAAGATGACAGTAAAAGTTGAAGCATCTGCTGACGCAATTCCCCACAACACCCTGATGATTGTTGGAATTGTCGGGTCAATCATCTGTATTTACCTGACGTATCTCAACACCTTAACCGGCCTTCAGGTATTCTCGTTCTTTGGAGGAATCGGTGCAGTCATCGCTCTGATCTGGGGAACAAGCACCATCAAGAGGCTCTGCAGCTATGGTATCGGAACAGGCGTTCCATCTGCTGGCATGGTCGCATTTGGTGCAGGCATCATTGCAATGCTTGTTGGAACAAAATTTGGTATCGCATCACCGATTGCCGCTCTTGTCATTGCACTCATTGCAGGAGCAATCTTTGGATTCCTCTCTGATAGTGTCCTGAACATGAAGATCCCGGTCATGGTCCAGTCTCTCGCAGAACTCTCGATCATCGGAGCACTCACCATTCTGGGACTGGCAGCAATGGCAACCGGCGACTTCACGTTTGGTATCCTCACAGCCGGAACTATGACAATCTTTGGATTCGCAGTTCCTGCCGCACAGGCATCCTTTGTCGGAGGAGGCGTGACTGCAGTTGCATTTATGCTCGGGGCAATCGCTATTCAGCACCCATTCAATGCAGCACTTGGTCCCTCAAACACCCAGGATCGGACACTGATGCTCGCAGCAGAATGCGGCTTCCTCTCAATGATCATGATGGCAGTAATCTCATTTGCCTTCATTGCATTTTCAGCGGCACTCCTTGGGCTCCTGATCGCAATCATTGGATGGGCATATACCTATGGACAGTTCCTTGAACTCTCAAAACGCGATGCTGCAGAGTGGATGGATGGAAAGCAGATCGTGGAGGTCGAGCTCTGAGGGGAGGTGAAAGACATGGGATTAATTCTTGTATTACCTGAATACGGCCTTGTCGCCGATCCTATCTTTGGAGTTGTGACGACCGCAGGAGAATCCTTTCAGCCCATCATCGACCAGGTTGCTGAACTCGAGAAAATTGCAGACGATCTTGTCGGCATGCTCTCTGGTGAAGGGAACTTCCTTGCCTCATTCCCCGGAAGAGAACGGACACTTGTCTATGCCGGTGGAGTAACCGCCTTCTGGTATGGTCTGGCGATCGGAATGCTCGTTGCGGCTTTTATCGCGCTACACATCATGGGGTGAAGAAAAATGGCAGAGAAGAAATCACCGGCAAGCGGATGGCCGATTGTCAAGGGAGACTTTCACTCAGGCGACCCAAACAGCTGTGTCGCCGTTGTGACCAATGGGTCCCACCTCGATGAAGCGGGCATCTGTGCCAGCGGAGCAGCAATCTGCGGGTCATGCAAGACCGAGAACCTCGGGCTTGAGAAGATCATCGCCAATATCATCTCGAATCCAAACATCAGGTTCGTCCTCGCATGTGGAACAGAAGTGAAAGGTCACTTAAGCGGCCAGTCACTTATCGCACTTCACCAAAACGGTG
>QZAC01000069.1 GCA_003838065.1 Methanocalculus sp. MSAO_Arc2 | reverse complement strand
CGATCAATGCTCTTGACCCGATCGCAAAGATTCCGGAGTTCAAGGCCTGTGCAATTAATGTTGAAAAGATCAAGGAGGCCTGAAAATGGTAGCAAAAGGCGATATGCTCTATGCATGGGCAAAGGAATCAGAACTTGCTGAGAAGGGCGAGTGTGGAGGAGCGGTATCAACGCTTCTGAAATATGCCCTTGAGAGCAAGATGGTAGACGGTGTCCTTGCGGTCAAGAGAGGTGCGGATGTCTTTGACGCAACCCTTGAACTCATCACCGATCCTGCCGAGATTGTTGGATCAGCAGGCTCGCTTCATTGTGGTACCCTCCTCATCCCGAAGATGATCAAAAAGTACCTCGCAGGTGCAGAGGATATGAAAATCGCTGTCCCGGTAAAGGGATGTGATGCGATGGCATTCTATGAGCTTGCAAAGAGGAACCAGATCAACCTTGACAACATTATCATGATCGGGTTAAATTGCGGTGGTACAGTCAGCCCTGTCACGGCGCGGAAGATGATTACTGAGAAGTTCGAAGTCGATCCAGATGATGTAGTCAAAGAGGAGATCGATAAGGGCCAGTTCATTGTCATCACAAAAGACGGTGAACACAAGGGCATCTCTATCGATGATCTTGAGGAAGAGGGATATGGCCGGAGGAGCAACTGCCGCCGGTGCAAGATGAAGGTCCCGCGCCAGGCAGATCTTGCCTGCGGGAACTGGGGCGTCTTTGGAGATAAGGCCGGAAAAGCCACATTTGTTGAGGTCTGCTCCGAGAAGGGTGCAAACCTGGTCGACGGTGCGGTGAAGGCAGGTGCACTTGAGACGTCTGCACCGGATCCAAAAGGCCTTGCGATCCGTGGCAAGGTCGAGAATGCAATGCTCAAGCTTGGTGACAAGTGGAGAAAGCATGACTTTGAGGCGCTCGGTGAAGGGCGTGCGCGTCTTGAGACAATCATGCAGGAGACATCGCGGTGTATCAGGTGCTATGCATGTATTGAGAACTGCCCGATCTGCTACTGTGTTGAGTGCAGCACAAAGAAACCCCACCTGGTAAAACCCGGTCAGGTCCCGCCGAGCTTCATGTTCCACATGATCCGGTTTGCACACATTTCAGACTCCTGTATCAACTGTGGCCAGTGCGAGGAACTCTGTGCAATGGACATTCCAAACGCACTTTTCATGCATGCCCAGCAGGTCGAGCTTGAGAAGATGTTCGGCTTCATCCCTGGCGTCAACATGGAGCCCCCGGTTCTTGCCTATGCTGAAGAGAAGGTTGAGCGGAAGCGTCTTGATGACACAGGCTCAGACCAGATCTTTGATAACATCTTTAAGGAGTGATACCCTCCTTTTTCACCCCTCTCTTTTTGACTCTTCTCCAAAATTCTGATCGCCCAGGTTTCCTGAATTCTTAGGAACGGGGGATTGATCCCGATAGAGATCCCGTTGCAACATTCGGATCACAGGAGCTTGAAGCAGGTGCGGCGCGGGTATCGGGGGGCGGGGTCAAGCGAAAGAGGCAGGCTGGCAGAGGTGATAAGCCCTTGCTCAAAGAGCAACCTGAAAGGCGATTCCAAAGGTTTCGGGGCATATCTCCTCTGAAAGCCCCCGGAAGCATTCCCGCCCCTCCCGCGCCAGCATCTGCGGCAACCCGGCTCAAACTCCCTTGCGAAGCATTTGCGGACGGGAACGCGGGCGGTGGGGGCTTCTGACATGAGAGTACCAGAGCCCCCTAACTAACGTTACTCCATGCCTGTCTCTGATCCTTCTACCACCAATAAGCTTAAAAAGGAAGATGTAGTAAATTGTATGAATGTCAAAATATATTATGACATTTTACTATCCACATTGGTCAGATAATAGCGAATTGAGACTATACATGTATTATTATGACCTTTGGATAGTAATAACCTTCAGAAATATTGAGAAAAACCAAAAATAAAAACCGAGCCTTTCAAAGGCTCTCTGGTTATTTCTTCTGGTATAGTTTGCCGTAGATTGTCTGGCCCTTGGACTTGGGGTGGCGCTCGCCGAGATCACCAATGTACTCCGCGAACTTCGCGTTCACTCCCTCAACCTCAAGCTCAACATCACCGACATGCCGGAATCCGGGCATCATGAGATCGAGTGATCCAAAGAGGTAAATCTCTCCACGGACCATCTGCCCGCCGAGCCTGCTCTTTGCATTGCCCTTAATGACCGTCTTTCCGCCATCTGCGTGGATCATCACGTGGTCATCAACGTTACCGCCAATGACGATCTCGCCGCCCATCATGTAGAAACCGGTGTCAGAACCGACATCACCCTTTACATGGATCCTGCCGCCCTGCATTCCTCTCCAGTCACCGCGGTATGCGGCGGCAAGGTAGTTGCCGGCATTGCCTTCAACATTCAACTCTCCACCCTTCATGGCGGTTGCTGCAAAGTCTCCGATGTTGCCTTTGGCGGTGATTGTTCCACCGGTCATCCATGCACCAACGTACATATCGGCATCGCCGTTAATGACCACTTCACCAGCGCTCATTTTTGCGCCGATGTACTTCACCTTCGAGAGATCTCCATTCACAACGACCTTTGTATCAGCGGCGGTTGCTCCACCGTTTCCGGTGACCGTGAAATAGTCACCAACCTTGCAGACCGTTTTGCCCATGGGGAGGGGGAGATCGGCGATCTCCTCGGCCTTCTTGCCGGCAAGCGCATCAGGGTTGAAGACCTCTGCCTCAACGTACAGCGGGGGCTGTTCCTTGATGGTTAATGTTACAGTTTCCATTTTTCCATCACCTCACTGTGTCGCATCGATCTCGATCACATACGGGTTTGGCACATAGTGGTGTGCGTACACCTCGTAGTTCTTCTCGGTCACCGTGTAGAACTTGTTGAACTTCAGGGTGATATCG